>JALWAF010000069.1:0-1225 GCA_027016355.1 Candidatus Moraniibacteriota bacterium
AAAAAAGAATATTTTAAAGTTTATGAGAGCTACTCAAAGAAATGCTGAGAAGGTAAAGTCATATTTTAAGGCAGAAAGTGTTAGGTATGCGGAGTAGAATTGTGTTGTTGGTTAATAAACAAAGATCTGCAGAAGCCAAAAAGGTATCAAAAGGTCATTTATTAGAAAAATTAAATCAAATTGACATTCCTATAACATATATTTCAGGTCAATTAGATTCCGTTTATCCACCAGGTGATGAAAGTGATGATAACTCTCAATTAACTAGAATTGTTGAGGCTGTGGACGATAAAGATAAAATAGAAAAGAGTGTGATGCTGGGACTGAGACATAATACAACCTTGGCTCCAGATGAAATCACATCTGCAAATATTGATCATTATCTAACAGTGGCAGAACAAAAAAACGAAAACAAGTAATTTGTGTAAACAAATAGCAATATTGCAAAAAACACAAGAATTTAGTAATATAGTAGGAGACATGAAGAATTTCCTTCTGGTTTTATCGTGAAGAATTTATGGAGCAATACGTTCAAAAGTTACATGCCCTTACTGTAAAACGTGGGCGCATCTTACCACATGAAATGGTTAGTCAGTATTATCAAGATATAAATATCATCAATAAACCATTTCATTTTAAAGGCACATCAGATACATGTGTTGTATTGGTGCATGGGTGGAGTTCTACTCCATATGAAATGCGTGTTCTTGGTGAACAATTGCATGAACAGGGGTTTGGTGTGGATGCACCTTTACTTTCTGGGCATGGATTACACCCAGAATGTTTGGAGAATGTGACATGGCAACAGTGGGTAAGAGATGTGCAAAAAGCAGTAACACGCGTGAAAAAACAATATAAAAAAGTGTATGTAGGTGGCATGTCAATTGGCGGAAATTTATCACTGCATGTTGCAGCTGATAATGATGATGTAGATGGTCTCATTTTGATGAGTACACCATATAAGATGCGATATGAAAAATTAGGCTTGTGTCTTGCATATATGACACGACCATTCATTAATTATAAAAAGAAATATTATCCTCGTATTCTCAATTCAGAACCGAGTATTACACAGTTAATTTCCTATCAACGATATCCAATAAGTAGTGCTTTTGAAGCATTTGATGCGATTAAACATACACATGCAAAATTGCATAAAATCACACAACCGACTTTTTTAATACAACCAGAAAGAGATTATCTTGTTACATAATATAGTACTTTT
>JALWAF010000069.1:1235-11344 GCA_027016355.1 Candidatus Moraniibacteriota bacterium
AATTTATAAACGTCTTTTATCAAATAAAAAAGAAATGCGACTTATTAAAAAAGCAAGTCATAACTTTATGGGCAATGGTAAGCATAGACATGTTTTTGATGACGTAGTTTCTTTTGTAAAGCAAAATTAAATAAATAAAATTTACATATATAGTGTAAATTTTTTTGTATATCTAAATTTCTGTCAGATTAAATGAATATTGCGATATTTACAAATAATTATTTGCCAAATCCATATGGAGTCAGCACTTCAGTAGAGGGTTTTAGATATGCCTTAACAGAGATGGGACATGTTGTATATATCTTTGCTCCTCAATGGGGCAATAAAGAAAATAGCAATGAAGAAAATATTTATAGATATCCGTCTATAAAAGCGCCGGCAAAGATTGATTTTTCAATGGTTATTCCATATTCGTCCAAAATGGATAAAATTATAGAAAATTTAGACTTTGATATAGTGCATGCACAGCATCCAAATTTGTTGGGAACAGTTGCAAGTAAATGGGCAATGAAAAAAAACGTGCCTCTTGTATTTACTTGGCATTCTTTATATGATAGATATTCTCATTATATTTCATTTGTGCCAGAGAAATTATCAGGAAGGTGGGCGATGAAAAATGCAGCAGGTTTTGCAATGGATTGTGATGAAGTGATTGTGCCTACAGTTTCGATTATAAAAATTATAAAAGACGCAGGAGTAGAGCATAATCGTATAAGCATTGTGCCTTCTGGTGTGGATGAAAAACTGTTTGCTTTTCCAAATGGAAAATCAATAAAACAAAAATATAAAATTACAGATGATAAAATTGTGTTAGGCACAGTATCACGATTAACAGAAGAAAAAAACGTTTTATTTCTAGCTGAAATCATAGCGGAAGTTTTGCAAAAAAATAAAAATACAATCTTTATTTGTGGTGGTGAGGGGGATTTATCAGATGAGATGAAAGAAATTTTTCAAAATAAAAAAGTTGATGGTCAAGTAATTTTTGCAGGTAAGATTGTGCGCGAAGATGTCAAAAATTATTTGGATGCATTTGATGTTTTTGTATATGCATCAACCTCTGAAACACAAGGAACAATTGTAACAGAAAATATGTATATAGGAAAACCAATTGTAGCAATAAATAAAAATGGAGTAGGGGACTTAATAGAAAATAATATCAATGGTTTAAGTACAAAAGAAAACAAAAAAGATTTTATCATCGCTGTGCAAGAATTGATAGATGATAAGGACAAAAGATTAAAAATGGGAATAGCTGCAAAAAAAATCGCACAAAAAAAATATACTATAAATGCATGTGCTTTACAATTAGAGAGTGTTTACAAAAAAGTGATAGATAATTTTGAAAAACCTGTTTGATATATAAATTTAAGTGTAAAGTAATATTAAAAGAAATAAATTATGTTACAACAAAAACGATTATTTACTGTAGGACTTAGTATTGTCGGAATTGGAATTATTGGTTTGGCAATAATATACAATTATAATAATAAGATTAAAAATAATGTTAATGACACGTTTGAAGAAAAATCAAAAATATCGCGTGAAAAAGATGTTGCAGGAATTGTAGATTATACGCTTGTTGATTCTGATAATTCTTTGGAATACACATCTGAAATTGCATATAGAGATATTGATAATATGCAAAAGGAATGTATTGTGATTGAAATTAAAAATATTGATACTTGGAATGCTTTGGAGAGAGAAAAACAAAGTAAAATTATGAAAGGATTAATTAATACATCAAGATTGCAAGTTGATAAATTATCTGGTTGTGTTGTTGTTGAGTATCTAGATATGAGAGTTAGTGAGGGTTCTTGGGAAGGTGCAAAAGGTTATGTTATAATAAATAAGTAAAAATAAACGTAATCAAATAAAACTATTTTATGAAAACACGAAACTTGTTTTCACGGCTTCTTTCTTCTTTTGTGCTGTCAGGTATTACTGGAATAGCCGTTTTTTCCTTTTTAATAAACACTGCAGTTGCTGATCCGGTGTTGGATGTATCAGTTTCACCAGGATTGATATTATTGGGTGGACAAGCATCATACACGGTATCTGTTACAAATACGGATTCTAATGATAAAGGATATAATCTTTCGTTTTCAAGTGTATTTTCCAGTGATAGAACTGATCCAGAAGGACAAGTTGCGTTTTACTCAGCTTCTGATAGTAGAGGAGAGCTTGCTCCCAGTTCTTCTATCACTGATCTTGTCATAGGAGATACGACAATTGAATTTCTCAATATTAAAGATTTATCGCCAAATGAAACATATACATTTACTTTAACGGTTGATATGTCTGGAGATGCGACGTGGGAAGCAATGGATGATTTAATTCACAATATAACTGCCACAGTAAATACGATGCCTGATGGTTCCGGAAGTGATGTAGAAGGCACGGCTTCTGATACTTCTGATGTTTTACCAATTGCTCTAGTAGACAAAATCGTGCATCAGTCAACAGGTGTAGAGCAAGCGACTGGCACAATTGATCGTCCTTATGAATATGAAATTGATGTGCAAAATAATTATACTAATGCAACAGACAGTGTTGTTGTGACTGATACACTGCCAGATGGCATAGAGTACCTTGGTGTGACATCAGGACATTCTTGTACAGACACGCGAGATAATGCAACTGGAATTACAACTATTGTTTGTAATTTGGGAACTATGGCAGCTGGAGCTCGTGAAGAAATTCGTTTTGATGCAGGTATACGTTATGATTATTTTGGAACAGATAATGGTGGAACAAATAGAGTTCATGATGATTTTGATGGAACTCCAGCAACTGGAACGCCAATCCCAGATAAAACAGTTTTGACAAATCATGTTGATCTTACCGCTCAATATCAAGGTTCGACAATCACTACTCAGTCAGATGACGCTCCAGTTACTGCTGCATACGCAACTGTTAGTAAATCAGCTAATGTTTCCGATGGAGGTAATGGTGATACGGTAAATTATACTTTAACGTACACAACATCAGAATATTACAATATTATAGATGATGATACGGATGATAATTCTTCGTCAATTACAATTCACGATATTTTACCAGATGGACAGACATATATAGCAGGTAGTGCTTCTCCAACACCAACAAATACTGTTACTGAAAATGGAGATGGAACTACAGATATTTATTGGAATTCATCGGTTCTTAACGCACTGGCTCATAGTAGTTCATTTAATATTACATTTTCTGCCACCATTGATAATAACTGGAATAACGGTACACAAATTGTTGCAGCTGACCGTATGACAAACACGGTAGATTCTCATGGAGAATGGGATGATCAAGTTGATAGTGGAAGAGCTAATGCAATGACAAATTCAAGTGCGTCCGCCAGTTTTGGTATGGAAACACCACAAATTACAAAAGAAGTGGAAGACCCAAATAATCCTGGCACATGGATTGATGCTACTGATGCAGTAGTTGGGGATACAATGCGTTTTCGGGTACGTTTCAATACCAACGATGGAGCCAACCCAATTGTTTCCAATGTCAATCTGGGTAATATTGTAGTAACAGATTGGCTGCCACCTGGTATGAGTTATAATAATGATGCTGTTGAAACATATTCTGCATCCGGTGATTTTACGGATGGTGGAGATCCAGATACGGAATCAGCAGTTACAATTGGTTCATTAAATGGAGTTGAGTGGACACTGGGAGATATTAGTCAAGGGGGATGGTGGCAAGCAATATTCACAGCGAAAGTTGACGATTCCTCTTCAGTAACAGAAGGTGCGGAAGTAAATAATATTTGGAAAATGACTGGAGAGAACTCATTTAGTCAGGCATATTCTGATCGTGATACGGTTGCCGTTTCTTATCATGAGCCACATCTCGTATTGAGCAAAAATATTACTAGTGCTCCCAATCCATTAAAACCAGGTGATACCATAGAATATACTGTTACAATAAATAACACTGGGCAAGCAACTGCAAAGGATGTTTTATTTAAAGATACTGTGGATGATTTTATGAACGATGCGACACCAACGGTTAGCAGTATCACCTTAAATGGAACAGCATTAACAGAGGGAACAGATTATACAAGCCCAACGTTTAATAGTGGGACAAGAGAATTTGCCATTGATTTTGATGATGGAGCTATTGAAACAAATATTCCCGCTGGGGAAACATTATTAATTGTTTATCAGGTGACAGTGGATAGCGATGCTGGGGCAGGACAATTGTTGGATAATATTGCAACAGTTTCTTATGATACACAGAAAGATGGAAGCGGACGAACTGTCGCAGGAACAGTAAATATTAATGATGATAATACGGACAACGCTTTAACACAATTGCCAAATCTTACAACAACAAAAAACTCTTCGGCAGGCCCCTATGCTATTGGTGAGGTTATTACATATAATATAGATGTAGTAGTCCCGCAGGGACAAATAGCATATTGGCCAGAGTTAGAAGATATTTTTGATATGGATGGTATTTCCTATGTCGCTGGCAGTGCATCACTAACCAATGTTTCAGGCACACCAGTAGCCAGTGCTACATTTGATGGATCTACAAATCCAGACCCGATAATAACAACAGCAGGCTCTGATAGAACAAGCTTACTATGGAATTTAGCAAACTCCATTGATAATCGTGGACAAGCAACAGATTATGTTTTTCGATTATCATTTAATGTGCGATATACGGGATTAGAAGATAATGGAACGGATTGGGAGTTTTTTCCTCCAACAGCTAATGATCAGATTGATAATACTGCTACTGTTGGTTGGGCTGATTATTCAGCTGGATCAAGGACAACAAATCATAATGTTAATACAAATACTGCTGCAGTTGATATTGATCAACCTCTATTGGCAACTACAAAAACAATTACTTCTGCTGGGCCATATACTGCTGGCTCAAGTATCGATTATCAAGTTGTAATTACTAACACTGGATATGACACAGCTTATGATATTACGTGGGGGGATGCGATAACAACTTTTGTTGATCATGCAACGCTTACTTCGGTTACACACAGTGTTAATGGAGCGTTAGTGTCGGGCACAGATTTTCAAGAAAACTTTGGTAGTAATCCACTGAGTATAGACTTTGACGGTGGAAGTAGTGACACAAATCTTGCTCCGGGAGAAACGATCACCATTGTTTATAGTGCGACCATAGGCAATGGCGTTGGCGCCGGCGCAAACGTTACCAATACAGAAGACGTTGATTGGTCATCGCAGGATGGTGTTGTCAGTGGTGAGAGAATATATGATGATTCATCAGCGGAAAGTGGTTATACGAATGATACAGATAGTGCAAATGCCACAATCGGTAACGCCTCCATTGTTAAAACAATAGTATATCAAGCTTCTGGCAGTGCCGAAACTGGTGAAACAGTTAACTATCGTTTGCGCGTAACAGTGCCAGCCGAAACAGTACTTTATAGCCCTACAATTCAAGATGTTATTGCGACTGATGGAATGGAGTTTGTAAATGGGTCAACACAAGTGACGCTTGTATCAGGAAATCCTGAGGTATCAGCAACAATTTCTACAGCGCCAACGGTGGATAGTGCAACTCCTACACCGGGAGCAACAATCACATTTACTTTTGATAACGATATTGACAATGCTAATTCCGGAGCACAGGGAGATGCAGATTATATTTTTGATGTGACTTATCAAGTGATAGTAACAGGTGTAGATGATGCTAGTAATTGGATTAGCAATCCTTCTTCTTCAAGCAATACCGCAACGTTACAATGGAGTGATGGAAGTAGTAATCATTTTGTAAATGACACTGCGAATTTAACAATAGTGTATCCGCATTTGGTATTAGCTAAAAATTTTGACGTGGAAAATGTTAGTGGAGGAGATACAGTTACTGCTACAGTTACAATTACTAATGATGGCACAGGAACGGCTTATGAGTTAGATAGCGGTGCTGACTTTACAGACACGATGCCAGTTGGATTTACAAATCCTCAAATTGTATCAGTGACACATTCTTCTAATGGTGCTTTGGCAAGTCCAGCCGATTATACTTTTACTGCTACAGGGAATGATTTTGAGATTGAATACAATAGTGCAAATACTGATTTAGCTCCAGGAGAGACATTAACAATAACATATACAACAGATATTGATCCTCTTATTGGTGCAGGTATAAATATTAGCAACCTAGCTGATGTAGATTATTCCAGTATGAGCGGAAATCAACCACATGAGCGTGTGTTTGATGACACAAACTCAAATGATGGTACTGATGATCAAGATAGTGACAATGTAATTACTGCTAATGCAACAATGACAAAAACAACTTCTCTTGGCACTAATGAGGCGACAATTGGAGAGAATTTTGATTATTTAATTACGGTTGATGTACCACAAAATACTACTGTATATAATGCAAGCATACAAGACACTATTCCAGATGGTTTAACTGTAACAGGAACATCACAAACTCCTAATGTTGGAACTGTAACAGCTACGGAACAACCAGATGGGACCACACCAATTACATGGAATATAGGGGATGTTTCTAATAATCCAGTTGATCAAATTATTCTTACAATACATGTACGTGTGGATAATAATTATTCCAATGGGGATTTATTAGATGGATTACCAGCGGGAATTGATGGGGACGGACAAGATATATTAACCAATAATGGAGTATTTAATTGGGATGACACTGACGTTAGCGGCACAAATCACACCATTAATGATTCTGAAAACATAACAATTGTTGAGCCACATCCAACAATTACGAAAGATGTAAATGACAATACTGCCGGAATAGGTGATACAATGCAATACACTGTTACAATTGCTAACGATGGAACTTCAACGCTTTATAATATTAATTGGAATGACACATTACCAGCAGAACTTTTTGATGCTCCAAATAGTCCAACTCTAGTTTCGGTAACACACTCTACCGATGGTTTGTTGACCGAAGGGACTGATTATAATTCAGATTTCAGTGCAAACCCTGTCACAATTAATTTTAATGTTGTTCCAGAAACATCATTAGCTCCAGGGGAATCTGTGGTTATCCGATATGATGCTGAAGTTGAAAATACTGTACATGCTGGTGATGTTCTTACCAATGATGCAAACGTTTCATTTTCAGCTTCACAACCAAATTCTAATCCAAATAGGCGAAGTTATTATGGTAGTGATCAAGAGTCAATAACTATCGCTACTACTTCGATTGGGGATAAAGTTTGGTATGACAAAAATGGTAATGGATTACAAGATGCTGGCGAGAGTGGTATTGCAAACATAGCAGTTCACCTGCTTGATAACGCTGGTAATCCAATGGATGATCCATTGAATCCGGGCACACCTTATATTGTACAAACAGATGCAAGTGGAGAGTATTTATTTAGTAATTTGTCAGCTGGAAATTATCAAGTACATTTTGATTATGTAGGATATGCTATTTCTCCTCAGAATCAAGGAGGTGATGATGCTGTGGATTCTGACATCAATATAGCTACTGGCACAACAGATACTTTTGCACTTGCACATGATGAACACATTACGAATGTAGATGCCGGATTTATTCCTGGGAGTATCAGTGGACTTACTTGGGTTGATATAAATGGTGACGGTGTTCAAAATGGTAGTGATACATGGCAAACAGGCGTAACAGTACGATTATTGGATGAAAATGGAAATGCAGTTGATGATCCATTAAATCCGGGCACGCCTTATGTTGTTGTAACTAATGGAGCAGGAGGATATATTTTTGAAAATTTACCAGCTGGAAATTATCAAGTGCAGTTTGATATACCGACCGGATTTAATGCCACTACTCAAGATCAGGGCGGTGATGACAATGCTGATTCTGATGTTAATGCGACAGGACGTACATCAACTATTAGTTTAGCTGCTGGGGAAACCAATAATACAATTGATGCAGGATTTTATGAGCCGGTCAGTATAGGTGATTTTATCTGGGAAGACATGAATGCAAATGGTGTGCAGGATGCTGGTGAAAATGGTATAGAGGGAGTAGTTCTTAATCTTTTGGACGGTAGCGGTAATCCTGTTGACGATCCTAATAATCCTGGTACAGCATATATAGTTGTAACTGGAGCTGATGGAAGTTACACATTTGAAAACTTAATTCCTGGAGACTATATGGTTGAAATTATTCCTCCAGTAACTTACAATATTTCTCCTCAGTCCCAGGGAGGGGATGTGACGGTGGATAGCGATTTTTCCAGTGCTAATCAAAGAACATCAATAATAACATTAAATAGCGGCGACAGTACTCTTGATGTTGATGGTGGTTTATATCGCACAGCAAGCATTGGAGACAAGGTTTGGCGTGATGATGAACGTGACGGAATGCAAGCGGATTGGGAGCCTGGATTGGAAGGTGTGACTGTGGCACTTTTGGACGGTAGCGGTAATCCTGTTGACGATCCTAATAATCCTGGTACAGCATATATAGTTGTAACTGGAGCTGATGGAAGTTACATATTTGAAAACTTAATTCCGGGAGAGTATCAAGTAAAGTTTGATCCTCCTTCTGATCATAACCCTTCAGATAAAAATCAAGGAGGAGATGACACTAAGGACAGTGATATTGATACAACAACTCTTACAACTGATACAATCACTGTGGTGTCTGGGGAAGTTAATACAATAACTGATGCTGGATTTTATGCGCCTTATGCTAATGTCTTTGATCCGCCAAGCGCACTCAAAACAGTTAATGAAATTGGTGAAAATGAGATTGAATGGAAAATGGTCTGGATTAATAATGGAAACATGACTGCAATTGCAGTGCAGATTCTTGATGATATACCAACAGGCACAACGTATGTTCCAGATAGTTTTGTATGTGATGCTCGTGGAAATTCTTCTACAACGATATGCACATATGACGTAATGGAAAATCGTGTACGTTGGGAAGGAAATATTGATTATGATGAAGGTGCAACGGATGAATTAGACGCACCAAATGCAGTTGTGTTGACGTATCGAACAACTGTGCCGACAGAATTAGAAACAATCAGTAATCAAGCGCGTGCATTTTGGGATGCAAATGGAGATGGTGCTGTTGCAGATGATATAGCGCGTGGACAATCTAGCGTTCTTTCTAATGATCCCGACACTAGAGAATCTTCAGATGCAACAGTTTGGATACGCAATACTGGCACAGGCACTGGTTCTATTGGTAATTATATTTGGTTGGATCGTGATGGTGATGGAAAACAGGATAAAGATGAAGAAGGATTGGAAAACATACATGTAAAACTTACATGGGCTGGTCCTGATGGACGCTTTGGTACGGATGATGATGAAATATGGAGGACTGACACTAATCATAATGGACATTATCTTTTTGAAAATTTACCAGCAGGTAAGTATAAAGTAAAAGTACGTGAACGAGATGTCGCAAAATATATACAAACATATGAACACGGTAGCAATCTCAATAATCAAATTGAAATCACGCTTAGGGATGGCAAATATTACAAAAAAGCAGATTTTGGTTATATGAGTAAAGAGGCAGAACTGGCAAAGACTGGAGATAATACAATTTTGTGGCTTATTACAGTTTTGATAACTATCATGACAGGGCTTGGTATTCGAAAACACTTTGTGTAGTTCGTTATTTGTGTGAAAAAATATGAAGTAATTTTTGATAGTGTTTTTATCGCATTACAAAAATACTTGTTTTGGTGGTGTGTGGTATGTGATATTGTAAATTGAATAATAATGTTGAAATGATTAAGAATATGCGTGTAATAAGAATATTCAAAAAATACAAAAAAGTGTTGTTGGTTTTGGTGTTTCTTTTTGGTTATGTAATGTTTTGGAGTTGGTTTTTTGGTGAGCGAGATGTTGCAATTGAAGAAAATTCAACAAAACAAAAAGAGATTAGCATCTCAGAAAAAGAAAAAACTTCAAAACATAATAAAAAAGAAAAACAGTTCACAGAATTCGGTGATTTTTGGATTCAAATTGATACTGATGAAGTACATATCAAAGCTCCGATAGTTGAAGGTGTGACAGATGAGGAATTAGCTAAAGGTGTGGGACATCACAAAACAACTGCATTTCCAAATAGGGAGGGCGGTAATGTAGTTTTGTCTGGACACAGGTGGAGAT
>JALWAF010000070.1:0-2589 GCA_027016355.1 Candidatus Moraniibacteriota bacterium
CTACAAAAGTTCTTAATATTATCTATGTTTTTAACAAAAATGATATATTTAGGTTTTAATAAAGAGAATGAATTTGAAGCACAAAATAAAAAAATTGAAGAACGATTCTGAATTTAAAGAAATATTATTCAATATGAATTGGCTTTTTTTTGATAAGACTGTTCAGATGGGAATAGCTTTTTTTGTTAGTATTTGGGTTATTAGATATTTAGGTCCTGAGCAATATGGAGTATTGAGTTATGCTGTGGCTATAGTTGCTTTTTTTAGTGTGTTTTCTAAATTAGGATTAGATTCTATTGTTGTAAAGGAATTAGTTAATAAAACATATGAAATAAATAAAATATTGGGGACGGTATTTTATCTAAAGTTATTTGGCAGTATAATTACAATAGTATTAGCGACGTTAGTTACTTTTTTATTTAAAAAAGATATTTTAATTACTATTGCTACATCTGTGGTATCATTTAGTTTAATATTTCAATCTACAGACGTTATAGATTATTGGTTTCAGTCAAAGGTAATTTCAAAATATATTGCTTATTCACGTAGCATTGCATATATAATAAGCGCTGGGATAAAAATATGGTTAATATTAATAGGTGCATCGCTCATATGGTTTGTGGCTATGATATCGATAGAAACTTTTTTTGTGGCTATTGGATTTATTATTGCTTATTATAAAAATCAAAATAATATAGGAAAATGGATATTTGATAAAAATATTGCAAAAAATTTATTAAAGGATTCTTGGCCACTTATTTTATCATCATTTGCTGTTGTAATTTACATGCGAATTGATCAAATAATGATAGGAAATATACTTGGTTATAAGGAATTGGGTCAATATACTGTAGCAGTAAATCTTAGTGAAATTTGGTATTTTATTCCAGTAATAATAACAACATCAGTATTTCCTGCGATTATTAAAGCAAAGAGACATAATGAAATATTATATTATAATAGATTACAGAAATTATATGATGCGATGGTGTGGTTAGCAGTTAGTATTGCTGTATTTATGACATTTTTAAGTAATTGGATTATTGGAGTATTGTATGGTCAAGAATATTGGCAATCAGGAAACATACTAGCAATATATATTTGGGCAGGTATTTTTGTATTTTTGGGTATTGCTAGTGAAAAAGCCTTTGTTGTTGAAAAAATACAATCATTGATATTTCAAAGGTCTGTTCTTGGGGTAATTATAAACGTTGTATTAAATATTTTTTTAATTCCAAGGCACGGAATACAGGGAGCAGCTGTCGCAACTTTATTTAGTCAATTTTTTGTATCATACTTTTTTGATTTATTTAATAAAAGATCAAGAATATCATTTTTGATGAAGACAAAGGCTATTTTTCTAGTAGACCTATTTGACAGAGGATTATAAATAAAGTTTTGAAAACTATGATTAATTTAGATTTATGAATGATAAAAAAATAGCAGTTATAATACTTGGCTATAATAGTCAGAAATATTTGAACAATTTATTAGATTCTTTAGTCAAACAAGACTATAAGAATGTAAATTATTATTATATAGATAACGATTCTAATGATAATTCTATCAAAATTGTTGAGCGGTTTGAATTTGTGCAAATTATAAAAAATAAAAAAAATTATGGATATGCTGGCGCATATACTCGGATTTTAGATGATATTTTTCAGAGAGATTATGACGCTGTAGTCTTACTAAATCCTGATGTTATTGTTGACAAAGATTGGTTGATAAATCTTGTTGACACGGCATATAAAAGTGAAAAAATTGGAGCAACACAATCAAAAATATTACTATTAGATAGTAATTTTAAAAAAACACAGGAAGTCGGATCATATGGCGGTGAATTACATTATTTAGGTATGGGGATCCTGAGTTCTGATAGGAGTATTATGGATGATGGAAATGAAGTATCATTTGTCAGTGGGACAAGTTTGCTTGTTAAAAAAGAAGCTTATTTAAAATCCGGGGGATTGGATAGAGACTACTTTTTATATTCTGAGGACTTGGATTTATGTTGGCGTATGCAATTATGTGGATATAAATGTGTAGTTGCTGAACAATCTATTATTTGGCATCATTATATCTTTTATAGAATAGGTGATAGTAGGCAAAAATTTTATTATTTGGAGCGTAATAGATTATTTACTTTGTGGAAAAATTATAGTTATAAATCTTTATTTTTACTTTTTCCAGCTATCATTTTGTTTGATATTGGTATAATTGTGCACTCAATGAAAAATAAATATTTTTTTGAAAAAATAAAAGCTAATTATAATTTTTTGAAAAATATTTTTGTATCGCATAATAAACATAAAACTATACAAGGTGATAGAATAATTTCAGATAGTGTCATGTTCAAAAAAATGAGTACACAAATCAAGTTTGAAGAATTGAATGGCGTAGGACTAAATATGGCAAATAAATTTTTTGTAGTGTATTATAATATTGTGAAACATTTAATATAATTAAATGAAAAAAGAAAACAAAATTGCTGTTTTGATACCCTGTTATAATGAGGAGCAAACTATAAAAAAAGTTGTATCCAGATTTAGAGCTCAGTTGCCAAATGCTGATATTTATGTGTATGAC
>JALWAF010000070.1:2599-4926 GCA_027016355.1 Candidatus Moraniibacteriota bacterium
ACAATAATTCAACAGATAAAACTGTAAAAAAAGCAAAAAAGGCAGGTGCAATTGTGCGTACAGAAAGAAATCAGGGCAAAGGAGCAGTGATGAAAAGAATGTTTAGAGATATTGAGGCAGATGTTTATGTGATTGTGGATGGTGATGATACTTATTCAGCTAGTAATGTACATAAATTAATAAAGGAAGTAAAAAAAGGCGCTGATGTAGTAGTGGGAGATCGTATTACAAATGGAGAATATGCAAATGAGAATAAGAGACAATTTCATAGTTTTGGAAATTCTCTTGTTAAAGTAATGATTAATAGATTTTTTCATGTGAAATTAAAAGATATTATGAGTGGGTATCGTGCATTTTCTCGTGATTTTATTAAAAATTATCCAGTGCTTTGTGATGGTTTTCAAATTGAAACTGATATGACAATTTTTGCGCTTGATCATAATTTCATTATTAAAGAAATTCCTGTTATATATAGAGATAGACCAAAGGGTAGTGAATCAAAATTACGTACAATTCCAGATGGTTTTAAGGTTGTTTTTACAATATTCAATCTTCACAGACATTATAGGCCACTTAGATTTTTTGCAGGAGTTAGTTTTGTTTTTCTTGTTGCTGGAATTATTGTGGGATTGCCAGTTGTTATGGAATACATAAATAATACATATATAAATAAAGTCCCTTCAGCGATTTTGGCTTCAGCATTGATTATGTTGGCAGTGCTTTTTGCAGCTATTGGAGTAATTCTTGATTCAGTACGTAGAGTGGGTAAAGAACAATTTGAAATGTTACGTAAGTAATTTTTTTTGTAAACTCTTATGCTTCTAGTCATATCTCTACACTTAAATAATTTTAAATATAAATTTTGACGGAAATCCAGTGCTCCAAGTGAATCCCTATGTAATTTAATTATAAAATAGTGTGAATTTTAAAAATTTATCTTAATTATATAATTTACATAAAACGTACTAGATTCCCGCCTACGCGGGAATGACAATTTCTTATGATTAGATGTGTGAAGAATTATAATTTTTTAGTTCTGGATATGGATAAAAGTATGTTATGATATAAATGTGGGGGCAGAATTATTTTGCGATTATGAAAAATAAACAGGGTTTTACACTTATTGAGCTTTTGATGGTTATTGCGATTATCGGGATTTTGGCTGTGACTGTTATGCAGGTTATGAGGAATGTTCGGTTTAAGGCAAAGAACGCTTCTTTTCGTTCTAGTGTGTCGAGTATAAAGACGGTGTGGACTGCTTGTTGTGATGGCGGTGGAGATATTTATACCAAGGGCGCTACGGAGGGGGATGATGTTTATATCTGTGATGATCAATCTATTATTGATGCTGTCTATCCTGGAGATAATAATATTGGCGCAGTTACAGTTGGTACACAATGTGATGACAATGGACATTATGAAGTGACTGTTACACCAGGTGCTAAAAATACAGGGAGTTGTACTAGTGTGACATATGATGAAACTGGTGAAGTTAGTAATGTCGGGTGTTGATATGATGAAACCCTCTCTGTCTTTGTCTATCGGTAGTCAGGTAAAGTCGAGAGATTGCAAAATTAGTAAATTTATCTTAAATCATTGGTTTAGAGATTTCCCCATTCCGCTTCGCTACAGTCGAGATAACAATAAATGAGTTATGTAAAGAATTTAACATCTTAGACTCTTGTATTTGTAGGAATAACAATTTTTAATATATGGCTATTATAATTTTATTTTTTATTTATGGGCTTGCTTTTGGTAGTTTTGCTAATGTTGTGATTTCTCGTACTCGAAGTGGTGAGAAACTTTTTTTGGCACAGTCACATTGTCCTAAATGTAAAAAACATATTACGTGGAAAGACAATATTCCTGTTTTGAGCTTTGTGTTGCTTAGGGGGAAATGTCGTTATTGTACAAAAAAAATTTCATGGCAATATCCAGTAGTGGAGAGTGTAACTGGTATTATTTTTGCACTTACTGGGTATTTTTATACTATTGGTTCGGTTGAAAGCTTACTCATTGCAGTTTTGTATTCATTTGTATTTGCTAGTCTGGTAGTCGTGTTTGTATATGATGTTGCATATATGGAGATACCTATGAACGCAATGTGGCTGGCTATTGGGTTGCTTTTTATTATAAATATTATTATTGATGTGAATGGTGGTACTTTTGGAGAGAATTTTTGGAGTAGTAATACTTTTTTGTATAGTTTGAGTGCATTGGTTGCTTTTAGTTTTTTCTTTGGGCTTAGTTATGTGTCGGATGAAACATGGATGGGATATGGTGATGCATTTGTGGCAATTGCTATTGGATTAATGCTGGGTCCGATG
>JALWAF010000070.1:4936-5913 GCA_027016355.1 Candidatus Moraniibacteriota bacterium
CGTTGATTGTTATAAAGGGTAAGACAATGAAAACAGCTATTCCATTTGGACCATTTTTGATTTTTGGTACTTTTGTTATGTTTGTAGTGCAGAATTTGTGGCCTGGTTTTTTGGATTTGTTTATTTGATAGACTTTTTGCATAACCCATTCATTGTCATTTCGACTGTAGCGAAGCGGAATGGAGAAATCTCTAAACTTACAGTTTTATCATATTATTATAGCTTTGAGTTCTCTCGACTTCACTTACGTTACGCTTGAGATGACAATTTATTGAAGGGTTGTGTGAGGGGTTTAATATCTTGGACAGGCACATAGGCGCTGTCCCTACAGGGATGACAGTCTCAGTATAAAATTTGGATTTTGTGACAATTTGTGAGGAAGTGTGGTATAATAAATACGATATTGAAATGTATACAAATATAAAAATGTTATTATGAATAAAACTAAAAATCTTTCTTTGTACAAGTTACGGCGGACACAGAAAGGATTTACATTTATTGAGGTGATTATAATTTTTACAATTATTTTTATTATGACGGCGATTTTATTGGGTACGTCATATAAAGATAGATCAAAAAAAGAAATTGAGACTGTAGCACGTGAAGTAGCGGCAACAATCCGTGAAGCTCAAAATAATGCTCTCACTGGTAAACAAAAAGAAAATGATTATATGCCGTGTGCGTTTAAGTTTGCATTTCAGACGCATAGTTATGAAATTAGACGATCTTATCGTGCTGTTGATGATGTTTGTCCTCCAGATACTAGTATTGGTGTTGATCAGCCTTTTCTTAAAACAGTTCAATTGCCTAAGGGTGTGCGGATGAATAGCATAACTGAGAAATATGATGGTTCTACAAGTGAAACAGATGATAATATTATATTTTTAGTTCCTTATGGTGATTTCATAGTTACAAAGAGGAATAATGATGCAACTGATGCTAAGGGAATTGATGTTCGGATTGAAAGAGATGATGGA
>JALWAF010000070.1:5923-7522 GCA_027016355.1 Candidatus Moraniibacteriota bacterium
GTATCACATTTGTGTGCATGCAACAGGATTGATAGAAGAAATTGGATTTAATGAAAATGAATTTGCGTGCTCCTTTTGATTTTAGTTGGTTATAATAAAACAAAAAATGTTTATAAATAAAACAAAAAAAGGATTTTCTATCGGGGAAGTTATGATTGCAACATTTATACTATTGGTTGGTGTAATAGGTGTGATTGTTTTGACTGTGAAGAGTATTGGTAATATCAGTGATGGCAAAAAGGCTGTCACAGCGGCATTACTTGCGCAAGAAGGCACAGAACTTGTGCGAAGCGTGCGAGATAATACTGTTACACAAAGAGGCGATGGTTGTCATCAACATCGATGTACAGCTTTTGATGCAGATGCTGATTATGGATGGCCAAATATAGCTAATGATGAAAGTATGTGTTCTGTTGATTATAGACTCGAAGGAAATGGTAAACTTACATGTTCAGGTCAGACTGCTGGGGAGGATTTATATATCGATAAAGACACGTATTTTTATTCACATTCTCAAGGAGGTAATTATACAAGTAATTCACATTTTAAAAGGAAAATTTTTATAAAATATGAAACTACCGACGGAACTCCGCCAGCAAGTGCAGATGTTAATAAGTTAGTAGCAAAAGTTACAAGTGTAGTAGTGTGGACTGGTGGGGAAATGCCAGATACGGCAGATAACATAGAATCAAAGTGTAAAATAAGTAAGCATTGTGCATTTGCACAAACTCGACTTACTTCATGGATAAACTACTAAGTTAGTTGTTGGGGTATTGCTTGTAAAATAATTTGATAAATAATCAAAAATGAAAAAGAATTTTTCAAAAAATAAAAATGGATTTACGCTTGTAGAAATGATGGTGTCAGTTTTTATATTTATGATAATTATGACTGCTATTGTGGGTGTGTTTGCCAGACAAATTAACGCACAAAAAAAAGCACGCATAATGGAAGGAGATTTGGAAAATGCACAATTTGCACTTAATTATATTTCAAAGACATTACGGACAGCAACAATTATAGGTGATGATAAAAATGGTAACTTACGTGATTATATACAAAGTGGACCTAATAATGAAAATGATTTTCATTTATATGAAATTGAGAAAAATAATGGATTTATTGTATATGATTTTTCACAAGAAGCCTGTATACGTTTTACATTTAGAGAAAATTATAATGGCTATGAGCCAAGTGCATTATGGATGGAATCAGACACTATAGTTGGTGTTAATGAAGTGGATAAGTGTATTGGAAATTCTGGAGTGTGGCAACCATCAAGCCCTACTTATAAAGTACAACGATTAACCAGTGGTAATGTGACGGGTACATTTGCTGTTGCGCCTACAAGGTATATGGATCACAAAGATTCACGGACTACTGATACTATGGGTAGAGCAACAATTACTATGAAAGTAGAACCAAAAAAAGGTGCAGATATAGATCATGTGGAGCCAGTTTATATACAAAGTTCTGTTGCGCTTTATGATTATCCTTCTGATTTAAGTTTTTAATATAATTAAAAATCAAAAATGAATAAAATAACACAAAATAAAAAAGGATCTATTTTAGTTTTTGCACTTATCATATTATCTTTTT
>JALWAF010000070.1:7532-9935 GCA_027016355.1 Candidatus Moraniibacteriota bacterium
TACTTGCAACTTTTTCACTTTCCTCAATTGCTAGAATTGAACGCAAGAGTGCTGATATCTCTGTCAATTCATCCACAGCATTTCAACAAGCTGATAAAGGAATGGAGGATTTCTTGCAACAAATTTATAAGGATTTGGACCAAAATGATACATTAGCAGATTTAGGAAATGCTTTGAATAGTATGTATGGAGGAGGTTATGATTGTACTGAACCTACAGGTGGCAATCATCCGCCAGTACGTATGGGAAGTGAAGATACACAGTTTATTATTACTCCATACAGAGATCAAGGTGACACTGTCGATGTTGATGCAAAAGAAACTGGAGGTTGGGCACAGGTTATTCCAATTGAAAGTTGTGATACTCAGCTTGCTGATGTAGTAAGGTTTCGTTCAACTGGAAATCATAATAATGCAGCACGTGCGGTATTTTTGCGGTTAAGGGATAGCTTGTCTCGTGGTTTAGTTGCACATTGGTCTTTTGAAGATAGGGCACAAAATGCTAGATTGACAGATGATGATAATTTAAAAAATTCTTTCATGGCAGGAGATTCGTCAAAAAATAATTATACATTGACATTGTGTGGATTAAATACAGACGGTGGAGATAATATCAAAATAAAAGATGGAGGGATTGATGACGATGGTGATCCAATAGATGTATTTGTTGAACCATTTAATAATTGCAAAAATACTAGTCCATTTATGAACGAAAAGAAACAGGGTAATTGTTCAGAATGTGATACTAACGGTTCATGGGTGGATGGAATTGTAAGTGAAGTGAGTGATACTGTTGGAGTATTTGGAAATGATGGAACAGAGGCTTTATATTTCAATGGAACTGATAATTATATTACCGCACTTGTGGATAATGCTGACTGTCATGGGGGAGTTTCTGGTTGTGGTATAACAGCAAATTATGTAGATAGTGAGAGTGTAGATAAATTAAATGTTGAAGATGGAATTGGGATTTCCGCATGGGTAAAAATGAATGGAGCAAGTGGTGACAATACCATCGTATCAAAATGGTATGATAACAAAGGTTATCAACTGTATGTTGATACTGTAAATAGTAAGGTGTGTTTTAAATTAAATGATAAAGAGTCATGCAAGTCATATGGAACGGATATTAATAGTGATAAATGGGCACATATTGTAGCTATGTGGCGTAATAAGGGTGGTGGAGAAATAAATATATCTATTAATGCAGATACGGCAGAACATAGTGACACCTTAGATAGTTCTATTGATGTACCATCAAATGTACCATTGTCAATTGGAGCACAGTTAGATGATGATCAAGATGTAAATGCTAGTAATTATTTTACAGGAAGTATAGATGATGTGCGGATATGGGATCGTGCGTTGACGGAATGTGAAATTTCAAGATTATGTCATGATGCCTTTGATCAGGATAGTCCGCCTAGTGATGCACCTACTTGTGCAAATGTGCCAACTGATTGTTGATTATATGTGATTTATGCAATTTTATAGGAACTGGTTTTTGGTCAGTTCCTTTTGTTTTATGGTACAATATTTAAGTAGAAAAAATATACGAGTAATACATATTTGTGAAATTTAAATTTTTTAAACTAAATTCCTAGTTGTGTATGAAGTGGGAATGAAAAAATACAATGGTTATAAAATTATCAAAAAAAGAAGCTAAAAAGCGTGTTGAGAAATTGACTAGTGAGATTGATAGACTCCGATTGCTTTATCATGTTAAGGATGACCCGACAATTGATGATGTGGTGTATTCATCACTTATGGATGAGTTGCGTGGTTTGGAAGAGGTGTATCCAGATTTAAAAAGTCCTACGAGTCCGACACAGCGAATTGGTGGGACACCGCTTGAAAAATTCAAAAAAACTCGACATTTAGTGCGACAGTGGTCGTTTGATGATCTTTTTGATTTTGAGGAGCTTAAAAAATGGGAAGAGAAAGTAATACGCATGATGATAAAAAAAGGTTTTAAAGAGAAACCCAAATATTGTTGTGAAATTAAAATTGATGGATTAAAAATTATACTTACGTATAAGAATGGAAAACTCATAACTGCTGCAACTCGGGGTGATGGTGTGGTAGGTGAAGATGTAACACACAATATCAAGACTATTCATAGCGTGCCATTAGAATTGCCATATTCAATTGATATTGTGGTGGTAGGTGAGGTGTGGCTACCTGAAAAAGAATTAAATAGAATCAATGATGAGCGAAAAATGGCTGGTGAAACTCCTTTTGCAAATGCACGTAATGCTGCAGCTGGCTCTATAAGGCAATTGGACCCCCGTATTGTAGCTGGTAGAAAATTAGAAATGTTTATTTATGATATTGATTTATTAGAAAAAAATGACAAATATTTTGCTGTGCCAACAACTCAAATTGAAGAATTAAAATTGTTAGA
>JALWAF010000070.1:9945-11297 GCA_027016355.1 Candidatus Moraniibacteriota bacterium
GATTGAATCGTTGTATAAATCATGGGTAGATAAAAGGAATAAACAGGAATATGCAATTGATGGCATCGTAATAAAAATTAATGATATAAATATCCAAAATGCTTTGGGATACACTGGAAAAAGTCCACGATTTGCCATAGCTTATAAATTTCCAGCAGAAAAAACTACGACAGTGGTGGAGGATATTAGAGTACAGGTTGGTCGTACTGGAGTGCTTACTCCAGTTGCTCACCTGCGACCAGTAAGTGTGGCTGGTACAACAGTGAGTAGAGCAACGCTTCACAATGCAGATGAAATTGCACGGCTTGGCGTAAAAATTGGAGATACAGTTGTAGTTCAAAAAGCAGGAGATATTATCCCAGAGATTATTGAAGTGCTTATAAATATGCGCACAGGAGATGAGCGTGAATTTGATATGGTAAGTGCTTGTCGTGAAGTGTGTGGTGGTCCAATTATTAAAGATATAATTGGTGTGAAGGGAGAAGATGAAAGTGCGGCGTATTATTGTAAGGATAAAAATTCCTTTGCAATTCAGAAAGAACGATTAAGTCATTTTGTATCAAAAAAAGGTTTAAATATTGAAGGATGTGGTGAAAAAATTATTGAGCAACTTATGAATGAAGGAATTGTTTCAGATGCAGCTGATATTTTTGAACTTAAGGTTGGGGATATTGATAATCTGGAGCGTTTTGCAGACAAATCGGCAGTAAATTTAATTGATGCAATTGCTGCTGCAAAAAAAGTGAAATTAGAAAAGTTTTTGTTTGCGCTGGGTATTCGTTACATAGGAGAGGAGACAACAATTCTTATTGTGAATAATTTGGATAAAATAACAAAAGATAAGATTAATAATTTGAAGGATTTGAAAAATATATTTGCTCAAGTAACTGTGGAACAATTGGAAAATATTGATGGGATAGGAAATAGAGCGGCAAATAGTTTTGTTTCATGGTTTAGTGATGCAAAGAACCAAAAAATGCTTGAGAGAATGTATGAATTAGGTGTAGATATTATTGTGGAAGAAAACACAAAGGTAAATGAAAAAATATCAGGTAAAACTTTTGTATTAACGGGAACACTGCCAACAATGTCACGTGATGAAGCAAAGGAGTTGATTCGTAACGCTGGAGGAAAAATTGTTTCCACCGTAAGCAAAAATACAGATTATGTAGTTGCAGGTCAAAAAGCAGGTTCAAAGTTAAAAAAAGCTAAACAATTAGGAATAAAAGTCATAGATGAAAAGCAATTACAAGATTTATTATAGAAATTGCTTGAGTATTATTTTTGATAATTTGATACAGTGAATTGTGTAAATGTCAATAATAGCATATAATAAAAATAATATTATTAAT
>JALWAF010000071.1:0-2675 GCA_027016355.1 Candidatus Moraniibacteriota bacterium
AAGTAAAAATTGTGTGATAAGTGTCCATATATTTAATACGAAATTAAGAGAAAATATAAATTGTAGTAAAAATTGAACTATACCAACTATAGAAATAGCGACAGCACCAAAAATACTCCATTTAAGTATATTTTTTTTAGAGTATGGAATCGTTCTAAAAATTGAAATTAAGATAAATATAATTGGAAAAAAAGAAAAAAGAAAAATAATTTTACGGATAGTCCATGTGGGCACGGGTGTAAAAAAAAGTGATAAAAGTGTCCATAACATAAATGCACTAAAAAAGCCAAATATCCATCCGCGTGGAATATAAATTTTTCTTTGCCATAAACTATAGGCAAAAAAGAAAGTAATTATGCAAATTAACAAAACACGAATAATTGCAATATCAAAACCATTCAGAGGATTTAGAGCAAACTGAAAAGGTAGAAAAAAATATACAAAAAGAATAATATAAAAAATCAAATTCATTTAATGTGTAAAAAGCGACATATGCGCAATAAATAAGTTTGGAATGCGCCTAAGTGCTTTTGAAAAAATAAGTCTTGCGATTTATAATAACATCTTTTTTGTTTTTTGGTAGATTTTTTGCTACTAATACCACCTGTGTGTATAATGTTAAATTGAGGCAAATAATATATTTTACTACCAAGTGCAGTTGCACGTTTACATAAATCAACATCTTCAAAATAAAGAAAAAAATCTTCATCAAAGCCATTTAATTTTTGCATAAGTTTTGCAGTTGTGAATAGAGCCGCTCCACTTACCCAAGATACTGAAATTTTTTGTTTAGAGAGCCATGGTTTTTTGTAAAGTCCGACGTTGTTTCCTAGTAGTCGTAAGAGGGATATATTCTCTCCAACAGACCATGGTTCAGACTGACCAGATTCTGTACAAATTTGAGGCATAGCAATTGTTTTTTCATCCGTTAGATGTTTTGTAATAATTGTAATATCTGCACAAAAAGAATGTGTATCAGGATTTAGAAAGCAAACAATCTCATTGTTTATATATTTTAAACCAATATTATTTGCGGCACCATAGCCAATATTTTGATTTACTTCATGTATAATTTGATTTTGAAAATTATATTGTGGTAGAGATAATTTTTTAGTGTCATTATTTATTATTATAACCTCACATCTATCAGCTTCATTGATTTGACAAAGGTCATCAAGACATTTTTTTAATTCCCTCCTACTATTATAATTGACAATAATGAAAGATATCATATTAATTAGCTAGGTAATTTTAAAATTATTTTAATTTATCAAAGTCTTCATAGGCTTTATGTACTTGTTGTGAGAGAGGTTTATTTTTTTTACAATCAAAATAATTTTTGATTTTTCTAAGCTTAAGGTGTATATAAAACCACAACTTACTCAATCCATGAGTGTGTTTGTTGAAAAAAATAAGTCCAGATAAGACTAAAAAGTATGTTTTTTGAGGATTGGTTTGTTCGCTTAATTCTTTATGGTATGCTTTTGTACTCGGGATTATTCCGAGAGTAAATCCAGCTTTTCGAGCTCGCAGGGAAAAATCAGCATCTTCATAATATAGAAAAAAGTTTTCATCAAATAAGGATATTTTTTGAAAGACGCTTGCCGAAACAGTCATAACACACCCAGTGATGTAATTTGTAGAGATGAGTGATTTGGAAAGTTGTTTTTTTGAGGAGTGTTTATGGATTGTACGCATTTTTAAAAAAGATATTTTTCCACCAGAAAACCAGTGCTCAGATGAATTGTATTTATAAATAATTGGTGAGACAATATCAGCTTTTTTTGTATTGACAATCGATGTTAAAATATGAGCACATTTTTTATCAATGACTGCATCAGGATTGCAAAAAGTAATAGTCTTGGCATTTCGTTCTAGGGCGTAACGTGTTCCAATATTTGCAGCAGCAGCAAATCCAATATTGTGTGTGTTATAAATATAGGTAAATTTAGGAAATCGTGCCTTACATTCTTCCAATGACCCATCGCGTGATGCATTATCAACTATAGCAATGTAGGGAGTTATATCATCTGAATATAAGATACTCTCAACACATTTAATTAAGTCAGTACCACTATTGTAATTAACAATAATAAAATAATGTTTATCCATAAGTTATAAATTTTTGCAAAATAGTTTGTATATTATGCTTTTTTAGGAAGTATCTGCATTATATCATCACGTTCAATAACGCGAAAGGTAAAAAGTAAGATTGCATAAATAATCAGTGATGTGCCAGCAGTAATAAATGGTGTAAATGGAAGTGTAAAGTGAAGTAAAATCATAACACTACCAGATAAAAGAATGAACGGTAATTTTATAGATTTAAATTTATAAGGCGTATAATGTAATACAAGTAAAATTGTTGTAACAACAACAAATAATTCTGTAACAACGGATACAATAGCGGCTCCGGTATATGAATAGATTGGAATGAAGATAATATTAGCTATGATATTTATAATGGCAGTAGCTATGAGAGCTAGCATTAATTTCTTTTGTTGTGAACCAGCTATTAATATATTTGTAAAAAGATGTCCAAAAAAAATACTTGCTAATGCAAAAATAAGTATTTGCAAAACTATAGTGGAGTTATTAAATTCAGGGCCATTAACTATGGCAATAATATGGGGAGCTAAGAAGAAAGTGACAATTACCAAAGGCACAGTAATAAG
>JALWAF010000071.1:2685-3518 GCA_027016355.1 Candidatus Moraniibacteriota bacterium
AACAATGTTTGCAATTTTAATAAAAATCTTTTTGTCTGTAAAAATATAGCGAGAAAATAATGGAAAGATAAGTCCAATAACCATTGCAGGAAAAAATACCAATGTTTCAATGATTTTGTAAGCTGCTCCATAAATTCCAACATCACTAGAGGTTGCAAAAAATGAAAGAAGGATTGTGTCAATTTTAAAGTAAAGAAATGTTACAAAAGTGCTTATACCCATCGGAGCTGATTCTTTTATAAATAATTTCCAATATGAACTATCAATACAAAGTGTAATTTTTGTAAATTTGCGTGAAATTAAAAATATAAGAATAAAATTCCAAAACATAGAAATAAACAGAGCTAGTGCTACAATAATAAAGCTAAGTTTAAGTTGTACAATTATAAATAATATTATTATTTGAACAATTTTTCCAGATAATTCCACAAAAGCAACCTTGTCCATAGCAAGATGTTTTTGAAATAAGCCATTTAAAAGACCGTAGCTAGAAGAAAAAATAAAATAACCAGCAGCAATCAATATAGCTATTTTTACATCATAATCATACGGCAAAAACCACACAAAGAGAGTCGTAAGAATAAATATCGTACTAGAAATTATTAATCGAAGTGTAAAAATTCTGCTGAGAATCCAATGCTCACGAGCTCCATTTCTAGAAATCTCACGAGTAGCGATTGAATAGAGTCCAAAATCTCCAATTGCAGAAAAAAAAGCAAAAAATGTAAGCATGATAGTGTATTTACCAAAACCATCAGTACCAAGATAACGTGATAGAATTCCAATACCAAAGAGAGCCAAAGCAATTGAAAATACCTTGGCTACCCCATTAA
>JALWAF010000072.1 GCA_027016355.1 Candidatus Moraniibacteriota bacterium
GTTTATGAGAGCTACTCAAAGAAATGCTGAGAAGGTAAAGTCATATTTTAAGGCAGAAAGTGTTAGGTATGCGGAGTAGAATTGTGTTGTTGGTTAATAACAAGGCACAACAGGATGCATTTTTGCCAAGTGTTGAGGATGGGACAATTATTTTTATTGGTGCAACTACAGAAAATCCAAGTTTTGAAGTTAATAATGCGCTATTGTCTCGTGCACGTGTGTTTACTTTGGAATTATTACAAAAAGAAGAATTGGTAGAAATTATTGATAGTGCATTGGAAAATACACAAGAAAATTTTGCTGTTGCAAATATTGTAATTAAAGACGATGTCAAATTGTTTTTAGCTCAAATGTCACATGGAGATGCTCGTACGGCGCTTAACGCACTGGAAGTGGCAGTACAAATTTCTAGTTCTGCTAGGGATATAAATGATAAGACAAAAGCTGTTGAGATAAGTAAAGAAAATGTAGAACAAGCATTGCAAAGTTCAAATATTTTGTATGATAAAAATGGAGAAGAACATTACAATTTAATTTCAGCACTCCATAAATCAATGCGGGGAAATGATGCTGATGCGGCAGTGTACTATCTCACGAGAATGTTGCATGGTGGAGAAGATCCTCTCTATATTGCACGGCGTATTGTACGATTTGCGTCAGAAGACATCGGTATTGCAAATTCTTTTGCCTTGCCTCAAGCTATAGCAGCGTACAATGCATGTAGATTTATAGGAATGCCTGAGTGTGGTGTTAATTTAGCCCAAGCTGTAGTATATATGGCTAGTAGTAAAAAAAGCATAGCAGTTTACGGCGGATATCAAGAAGCGCTCCAAGATGTAAAAGAACATGGAAATATCTCAGTACCATTACACCTACGAAATGCGCCAACTAAAATGATGAAGGAAATGGATTATGGTAAAGATTATAAATACACGCCACTTGCATCAGAAGATGAAAATAAAAAACAGAGTTTTTTACCGGAAAAATTGAAAGGTAAAAAATATATTAAATAAAAGAGCTTTACGCAAATTTGCGAAAGCTCTAAGTGTGTCATAAAAGTATAAATTCCTTTTCTCGAATAAGATTGTCGGCTTGTATTAATAAATAAGATTGTAAATGTCTACACTCCGGAAGAATAGCAGTATCACAAATGTCTGCAAAGTTGCCCGTTGGTTTAGTCATATATACTACAGATGTCATGCCGATAACTCGACTTTCTTCATCATCAAAGCATGTGACAAGGTCGGTGTTAGAATGCATGATACCAACCCAATGACTCCAAGGCATCTCTCGTGCGACAGGAACAATTATTTTTAATAGTGTATTTAAGTCGTTAAGACAGCTCTCTGGCACAACATTTACTCCGATTGAATAACTCATGTTCAATTCCTCCGTTTGATTTGTTAAACTACTAGTTTTTATAAGATAGTACAACCATTGCACAAAAAAATAAGCCTGTCAATTAATTGTTTGACAAAGTAAGGAATATTATATATATTTTAATATAACTTAGATAGATACAAAAGCAATAACTCATTAAGAAATTTTATGAATAAAAAAATAATACCAATTTCAGGAATAATCATATTAGCAATAATAGCTGGTAGTTTTTGGTTTTTGCAAAAAGGTAATGTGCAAGAAAAAAATAATACCAAAAAAGAAGAGATAAAAACTGTTACAAATAAGGCTAAAGATACAAATGTGGCAATTTCTGATAGTGAGCAAAATATTGAAAAATTGAGTTTTGATGAAGTTGATACATCAAACTGGCAGATTTATCGGAATGAGGAGCTAAGGTTTGAGATAAGATATCCTGAAATGTGGGCATTAGAAGATTATTTATCTGATGATATGGGCAGAAGCGTAGCTCTTCATAATAGTAATGTTATGAAAAATAATAAACTTGATTCAATTTTTATTTCTTATTATAGTAGTCTGTCAGAATATTTTTATGATACAGCTGATGGATTATTAAATTTGAATGCAATTAATTTTGATAGTGCAAATTTAGATGTTTTATTAAGACAACATCCGTTACTAAAAGACATTAAAAAGATTAAATGTGCAAATTTTAATGGAATTAGCACTTCTGAAAATGGAGCAGGCACCACATTGTCTGTATTTACAACAAATAACAGAAAGAATTTATATAATATTTCCTTTGATGTATCATCTGATATTAAAGATCTAGACAAAGTTCATCGTGCTATTTTGAATTCTTTTAAGATTATAGAATAATTTTTCATAATAATTATCACAATCTATTTTGTGATAATCTTGTGGAAAATTATCCACAATAGTATATAGTATATTGTACATTGACAATTTATAAATCTCAACATGGGAGGGTAAAATGGTACGAAAAAGTAGTTTGACGGTATTGTTTGTAGTAATTGTAAGTTTGAGTGTAGCCTCCATTACTTATGCATTGGATAAAACCTCAACAGGATTTTATTGGCCAATTGGAGAAAGCGATTTTGATCAAGCTTCTGGTGGATGGATGGAGCAGGATGGTGAAGATGGGCGACCTGGAAATTATTTTTCTGGATTATATCATATTGGGGTTGATATGATGACCCGTGAAACAGATCCAAATAAAGAAAGTTCACATGTTTATGCTATTGCAGATGGAAGAATTTTCTATAAACATTGTAGTGATAAATCTTGGGGACCTGGAAATTGTGCTTTGTTTGTAAAACATACAACAAACACAGGAGAAATATTTACAGGATTATATGGCCATATTCGGACATCACTTAAACAAGGTGATGAAGTGTATGCTGGAAAGTTAATTGGAACAACAGGGCCGTGGGATGGAGGTGTACATCTTCATTTTGCAATTCGGTATGGTAGTTCTATTCAACCCAGTCCATGGGGAAGATTACCAAATTCAGAATGGCCAAACACTAATGGTTTTGTTGACCCAATAAACTTCCTAAACACCCACTACCCAAGTAACGATTCCAGTTATTTCTACGTTTCCGAAGGTTATACTCACATTGCTTGGTCACCAAGTAATGTACCTTGTAAAAAAGCTAAGGTTTGGTCATACAATCAAACATGTTCAGCGCAAAACAGTCATCCAGAAATCTGTAATACAGCATATAATCGGTTATTGCAAGAAAATTACTATGAATATTCCAAAGATAAGTACAACATAATGTTCTTTGGAAGTATTGAAGATTTCCAACAGTTTTGTCATTAAAAAAAGGAGGTAAATATCAATGAAAAAACTATTGATTAGTTTTGCTATATTGCTTTTAGCAATATCATGTCCTTTAACAGGATTCGCTCAATATGGAGTTGTAGGTAATAGTTTGTGTAGTAATAGTGGCGGACATAATTTTCCTCCACCAGACACAACAGTAATAAACCCAGGACACTCAACTAACAACGGAAGCCCAGACATGAAGATAAAATCTGTCAGCATGTCAAAGGGTTTAAAATCAACAAGACACAAAACACTCTATCAAGAT
>JALWAF010000073.1 GCA_027016355.1 Candidatus Moraniibacteriota bacterium
GCTATCATTTTTCTTAAAATCTCTATTCATAAAAAGTATAACTACATAATAGGTAAGTGCTACAAAAATTATTATGTAGATTGTTATTAAGAGTTTTTTCATAGAGTTGAATAATTGTGGTTATTTAGTTAATCAGTCATCTGTAATCAGTCATCAGATTGAATTACTTATTTTATTATTTATTGATTTTATGAATTGATTTAATCTTTTTGATAAATTTTCATATCTTGTGAATATTTCTCTAGCTTTGTCTTTATCTAAATATTTTAAATCTTGTGCTAAAAATAAGAAATTTTGTACTTCACAAACAGAGCCTCTAGAAATATAATAAAATTTAATTTTTTCTTTGTAATGAAATCTACCAAAACCTTCAGATATATTAGCTCCTACGGATGTTGATGCTCTGCGTATTTGATCAGTTAATCCATACATTTCTTTTTGTGGAAATTGCTCTGTAATTTTGTAAATTTCTAATGATAGTTTGTGAGCTTCTTGCCAGATGTCTAAATCATAAAAATGTTTTATTGATGACATATATTTAATAAAATTGATTACAGATTACTGATTACTGATTACTGATTGCTTTTTCTTTCTTTCATTCAGTTTAATAAATTGAAACAATGTTAATTCCGGTTAAATAATATTTCATAATCTTTTGCCAATCCCATCCGTGATCATCTGCTAAGTTTAGAGCGCCATGAGCACTTATTCCAACCATATGATTTCCACTATCAAATAATTCTTGGGTTGACATTGTAGGGTGTTTGCCATAGAGGTCACTGACAGATTGACACCACGGGTACAATTTTGATCCCCAACGCTCTTCAAAGCTTCGTGTCCGTCCGTCCGTCCAACTAGAATAGGGAGTTAATGCTACATCGTTTTTATATTTGGCAATTTTTCCACGAGTTGCTTCTGCTCCTTGTTTTATGCGAGGGTATCTTTTTTCCCATTCGTATCCATAATAAAGCTGGTTACCAGGCGTGGCATTTACTTTGAATCCTTCACGGGCATATTTAGTAGAATAAAGAATTTTCCAATAACCGTATGTGCGATATGCTGTAGTCATGAGTTTGTTGTATTCCATTGGTCCAGTTCCTGTAATTTCTCCCATACCCCAGATATATTGTTCTAAAGATATTTCATTGATTACCCATATAGTTCTAGTATCTTTGTCATATTTTAATTTTATTTTGCCACGGTATTTATCCATATCAGATTCAGGTTTGTGAATATCAAAAATCATTCCGATATTATTTCCATCGGATGCTTCAAAGGTTATCTCGTTATTTATAATTTTATCAGAAATAGAATTGTATACTCGTAGATTTCCATCAGAATCATATTTAACTTTTGTTTGAGTGTCTGCAGGAATTGTAGCAATTACAGAATTATTTTTATCTTTGATTTTATAAGATTTATCAGAATCAATTTTGAAAGCGGTGTCTTTTAGTGTGCTCTTGGGGTAGGCATATAAACCTATTGTTATGTTTGGTCCATAAAGACCTGTTGTTAAGATATCTTTTTCTGCTTCGCTTGCTGTATAAAAATGAGCTTTATTTGAGGTGTGCCAAAATCTATAAATAGGTTTTGTATTTTCTAGATTAGATGTGTTCACATACCAAGCAATTCCTTCATATTTCCATACATAATCATCATATTTTGATATGACTAAATTCTTTTCTTCTTCACTTGCTGTGTAGAAATGATGTCTATTTTTTTTACTCCAAAATCTGTAAACAGGTACAGTGTTGGGTTGCTGTGTTGGGTATGCATAATATGCTATTCCTTCATATTTCCATACATAGTCATCATAATGTGCTATTACATAATTTTTTTCTTCTTTAGACATTGTAAAAAAATGTCCTTTATTTTTTTTACTCCAAAATCTGTAAATAGGTACAGTATTTGCAACCGTAGCTTCCGGTACATAATAAGAAATTCCCTCATATTTCCATCCCACAGCATGAGATGAATTACTCATACTAAAAAATAAGGAAAAAATTCCTATAAAAAAAATAAATAATTTTATAGTTTTATAGTTTTTTTTAACATGCATTACATTTTTATTTTGAATAATCATATATTAGATAGTATACCAAATATTACATACAAAACCAATTAAAGAATTGCAAAAGTGTTTTTTGGTTGACATGTAGGTGGGTATAGAGATAAAATGATAATATAATATTTAAAATAAAAAACAAATATGAAGAAGTTTTTATATATTTTGCCAGTGATGGCACTAATGTTTGTGGCCAATAGTGTTTTTGCTGCACCTTATACAGCAGATGATTTTGTAATTACTGTGAAGACTGATAATTCTGGAACATCAAACGATAATCAATTTACTATTCCAACAACTGGATTAGGATATCATTATTCTGTTGATTGTAGCTATAACGGTACGGATGTGGTATATGACACAACAAATCACAGTGGTGACTACACATGTGATTATGGTCCAAATTCTGGTATATACACAGTTGTTATTCATGGGACATTTCCACAAATTTATTTTAACGATGGAGGTGATAAACGAAAAATTCTTTCAATAGAACAATGGGGAACTAGTGCTTGGAGGTCTATGGAGGGTGCTTTTCATGGTTGTTATAATTTAAAGTTAAATGCTCAAGATACACCAAATTTGTCATTAGCGACAAGCATGTATGAAATGTTTCATAATGCTGTCAATATTGGTGAAGGGACTGGAAATTGGGATTGGGATACGAGTCATATCACAAATATGGAATCTTTATTTCTTTCTAATTCAAGTTCAAATTTTAATGCAGATATCACTTCATGGAATGTTTCAAGTGTAACAAACATGAAAAATATCTTTTTTAACACGTCTTTTGATAGAGATATAAGTTCTTGGGATGTTCATATGGTTGAAGATTTGTCTGGAATGTTTTTAAGAACACCTTTCAATCAAAACATAGGCAATTGGAATACTGCTAGTGCCACTAGAACATCATGGATGTTTTACCATAACACTAATTTTAATCAAGATATAAGTAATTGGGATGTTGCAGATGTTGTAGATATGAGTTATATGTTTGATGGTGCGACATCATTTGATCAAAATCTTGGTTCATGGGATGTTTCAAATGTTAGTAATTTTCTAAATATATTTCACGGGATAACTTTATCAACAGATAATTACGATGCTTTATTAAATGGATGGAACGCACAAACACTCCATTCTTTTTTAAATTTTGATGGAGGAAATTCAAAATACTGTGCAGTAGAAGCACATGACAATCTTATCTCACCAACTGGACATAGCTGGACAATTACAGATGGAGGCCAGGCAACTAGTTGCTATGAAGAATTTCTCTACCGTTTCTGGAGCAAAAAAAATAAATCTCACTTCTACACAGCAAATGAAGAAGAAAAAAACTATATCACAGAACATTATGGAGATGTTTGGAAATACGAAGGAATTGCAAATGATGTATT
>JALWAF010000074.1:0-547 GCA_027016355.1 Candidatus Moraniibacteriota bacterium
ACTTTGTTGAGTTTATTAACAAGATTTGAAAGAGCTTTCAATGTTTTTTCTGATGGTGGATTATCATTTTTTATATCCAAAATTTGTTGTGTTAGTGATTCAAATGTTTGATTTGTGTCTTGGGAATTAATTAGATGCCGCATCTCACTTAGTAATGTTCTTGAGGATGGTTTGAGTTCTGCATTGATACTGCCGAGCATGTAGAGCGCTTCACCAGCAGGAATATGTGCAATTTTTTCATACATTGTACTATCAACCCAGCCATTACTTTGCTTTTCAATGTCATAAGCGAGTTGTTCTGGGCTTGTTTCTGATATGGTTTTTGTATTTATTGGGTGTGTATCTTCTGTTAATGCATGTGTGATGTCAGCTTCAATATCAGCAGTCGTTTTTATGTTAGTGGGTAGCTCTTGTGGATTTATTGCTTCACTTTCGGATTTATCTTGTAAGGAATCAAAAAAACTATCATGTAATGTAGATAAATGATTTGACATAAATTTCTTAATTGCTGTTTTTGAAGCAAACTGATCAGATTTAATTTCAATTC
>JALWAF010000074.1:557-3453 GCA_027016355.1 Candidatus Moraniibacteriota bacterium
TTCCGGCATCTGTGCGTACAAGAAGAGGCTTTTCTTGTGGAGGATTTGCAATGCGCCACGCCCAAAATTTAGCAAATTCTTCTTCAAATAAATCTGCATCTTTTAATTTATCGGAAATAGAATTTTTAAATTCATCTATTCGTTTTTTAGATAAATGTGTGAGAATTTGGTCTATTGCATCGTCCATTTTCTCTTTTGGTATTTTTGTTTTAAGAAGATAGGCTTTAATACTTGCCATATTGTGTTCACGATAATATTCGGATATTTCTGATTGCATTAATGTGCTTTCAAAATTATTTAATGTCTTAAGAACCGTATAATCTTCTTTGGATTCAACTACAGTATTTTGTTTTGCAGGTTCCATTGAAGTTTCCCTGGTCTTATTTAAAGTTTCTTGAGTAATATCTTTTTTGAAAAAAGCTTGAAGAGTATTTTTAATATTTATACGTTTAAAAAAACTTTTAACAGTATCAATTCCTGCAGTAGCAAGTTCTTTCAAATTTTTTGATTTTTCGGCAACATTAAAATTGTGCAATGCTTCCAATGGGGAAGATTGTTCTATAGTTGATTCTGGTATGTTTGATGCTGTAGATGTTGATTCTGGTGATTTCATATATAAGTAATATTTTTTCCATTATTATTATAACACATATTTTATTTATTGACTTTGCATCTAACTTAAAAAATAAATAATTTGTTCACATCATATTATTTTAATATTTTTGATTGACTTTTTGTGTTAAAGGTGGCACACTGAATGTAGGTAATTTTTAATGAGATAGTGATGTTGTCACTATGAAGATACATATATGAATCACAAAAGGGTGGGGTATATATGTAGATTTATAGTAGTACAGGATTTGCTATTCTCTTGTCTATAATATATGACAGAACAAAAGAAATGGTCACTTGATGTGGCTGGACGAACTTTGAGTGTGGAAACAGGCAAACTTGCAAAACAAGCTGGTGGAGCTGTAACTGTACGTTATGGTGATACTCAAGTACTCGCAACAGCGGTAATGAGTAAAAATAAGAGCAATGTGATGGGATACTTTCCACTTATGGTGGATTATGAAGAGCGATTTTATGCAGCAGGTAAAATCAAGGGTTCACGTTTTATTAAACGTGAAGGACGACCAAGTGATGAGGCAGTTTTAACAGGACGAGCAGTTGATAGGACGATTCGACCTCTTTTTGATATGCGAATGCGCTCTGAAGTGCAGGTTGTAATAACAGTCCAGTCAATTGATGGAGAAAATGATCCAGACATTATTTCAATGATTGCTGCATCTGCTGCACTTTCCATTTCGGATATTCCATGGAATGGTCCTATTGCAGCTGTAAAGATTGCTATTGTAGAAGATAAAATAGTTATCAATCCAACAGAAGAACAAGAAGAAAAAAGTGCAATTAATTTAACGCTTGCAGGAACAAAAGATAAGGTTAATATGATTGAAGCTGATGCACATGAAGCACCAGAGGCTGATGTAGTGCGTGCTTTTGAAGCCGGTCATGATGTAATTGCAAAAATTGCAACGTTTATTGAAGAAATTAAAGCAGAAGTCGGAAAAGAAAAATCTGAACCAGTAATGCTAGTAGCTAGTGAAGAACTTGAGTTAATGATAAAGGAAACATTGCTTGAAAATGGAATTGAAGAAGCTTTATATGGAACAAAAGAAGAAATTGGGGCACAAACAGCAGAAGTTAAAGAAAAGGTTAAGGGAATTTTGGAAGAAAAGGTCTCTGAAGATGATCAAGATGATTTGAATGATGTATATGATTTAGTATATGATGAAGTTTGTGATGAATTAGTACATAAAGGAATTGTTACAAAAAATAGGCGTCCAGATGATAGAAAGCCTGAAGAAATTCGTCCTATTACATGTGAAGTTGGATTGTTGCCAAGACCACATGGTTCAGGATTATTTACACGAGGTGAAACACAGGCACTTACAGTTACGACGCTTGGAGCTCCGGGTGACCATCAAATCATTGATACAATGGAAGTCGATGAAAAGAAGCATTACATTCATCATTATAACTTTCCACCATATTCTGTGGGAGAAGTACGATTTATGCGTGGACCGGGAAGACGTGAAATAGGGCATGGCGCATTGGCTGAAAAAGCTTTATTACCAGTCATTCCACAAGATTATCCATACACAGTATTATTGGTTTCAGAAATTTTGGAATCCAATGGTTCATCATCTATGGCTGCAACATGTGGTTCTACGCTTTCACTTATGCATGCGGGTGTCCCAATCAAACGTCCAGTAAGTGGTATTGCAATGGGAATGATGACAGGATCTGATGGTAATTATGTAGTATTATCTGATATTCAAGGAGCAGAAGATCATTATGGTGATATGGACTTAAAAGTTGCAGGTACACAAAAAGGTATTACAGCACTACAAATGGACGTAAAAATGGAGGGCATCAATGCAGAAATGTTTGAAGCTACATTAAATCAAGCCAAAGAAGGACGAAAACATATTTTAGATATTATGCTTGAGACAATTAGTGAGCCTGGGGAAATGTCTCCATATGCTCCACGTATTATTACTATGCAAATTGATCCAGATCAAATACGTGATGTTATTGGTCCAGGTGGTAAAATGATAAATGAAATTATTGAAGAAACAGGTGTAGATATTGATATTGAAGATGATGGAAGTGTATTTATTACAGCAACAGATGCTCAGAGCGGTGCTCGAGCACAAGAAATTATTCACAATCTTACAAGACAGGTTAAAGTAGGCGAAGAATTTGAAGGTACTGTTGTTAGACTTATGGATTTTGGAGCATTTGTAGAAATTTTACCAGGCAAGGATGGTTTGGTTCATATAAGTGAAATGGCACATTCTCGTGTAGAAAAAGTAGGAGAAGTTGTAAAAAT
>JALWAF010000075.1 GCA_027016355.1 Candidatus Moraniibacteriota bacterium
TTCATCCACCAACCAAACAAACCCAACAGGAATAAAAATCAGCGTCATCAAAGTCCCAACAACAAGCCCACCAATCGCCACAGCTCCAAGAGGTGCGAGTCTCTCTAGCCCAATGGCTGAACCTTCGGCAACAGGTAGCATACCAACAGAGACAGCAAACGCAGTCATAAGCACAGGTCGAGTTCGGATTTTCATCGACTCTAACATGGCATCTCTTTTGTTCATTCCCTCTTTTATCTGCTCTAAAGCAAAGTGAATAAGTAAAATAGCATTATTTACAATAATCCCTGAAAGCAACATAAAGCCCATCATTGCAGGCATAGATACATGGTAACCTATGGCTAACATTGTCCATGAAGCTCCAATGATGGTTAAGGGGATTGAGAAGAGTATCATTAGTGATATTTTAACTGAATGAAACATTCCAATAAGTGTAAAGAGTATCAAAAAGACAGCCACAATAATCGCCTCTAAGGTGTAGTTTAGCCCATCTCTTGTAATGGTGCTTGGCTCTTTGTTTGAGTCAAGTTTGGCTATTTTGCTTAGAGGAATTTTCCCTTTTGGGGTAACGATTAAGGTATTTAAAATGGTGCTAAAGTCATCTATCTGTTTTTGTGGTAGCCACACTCTTACAGTATAATCAATAGAGTTAGCTTTAGGAAAAGTCGCCACAGGAACACCACGCAACATCATTTGCAGTTGTTTTGTAATATCTGAACGATTTACCCCATACTACATTGCTTGTTGCTCGTCAATATCCAAAGACCACTTTGTCCATATCCCATGTTTTTAAGACAGAGACAATCCCTTTGGTTTGGCTCATTGCCTTCTTGACCTTTGCCCCTTCATTTTGTAGTAGTCGGTAGTCTGATGAGCTTAACATTGTATCAACCGAAGCTCGAATACTTACCATAGCAGTTGAACCACTTGGAGATACATCAAGATATTTAACATGAGAAATTTTAGAGATTTCGGCTCTAAGATAATTAGAAATATCCCAAATAGTCTCTTTTCTCTCATGACGATTGACATAGGTAACCATAATCAAAATATGGTCAATCCCACTTCCACTCCCAATACTCATAACTCCTGCTTCACTTCCGATTGAGCCTGAAACTCGTAAAAGTTTCTCTTTGTCGTGAGTGTACATTAGCTTATTGATTTGTTCCATAACCTCTTGTGTTTTTTCAATAGGTAGGTTGGCATCGGTTGTTATTTTAATGGCGATTGCTCCTGTGTCCATAGGTGGCATTAGCTCTTGACCTACTGTTGGCATGACCAATTTTTTTTAGTTACTAATTAAATCCTGGCAACTTATTATTAGTAATATAATGTTTATTTTTATTTTTTATTTCATTAATAATTTTTTCTAAATTTTTATTAGTTAAAATCATAGTATTTTTATCTTCTTGAAGTAGTTGTCTATTTAAATCAAACATCGGATTATTATTATCAATTTTTTCATTATACATCACAGCACGAGTTATATTATAAGTTTTTGCATCTCCCATTGCTAATCTTGCACCACTATCTAGTTTTTTACCATGTAAATTCCAACGATTTGCTGAATCTTGTGCATAACTTGCAATTAAAAAAATAGCATCACAAAATAAGGCTTGTAATCTATCTCTTTCTTTGTATCTAGCACTCAATTCATGTCTTCCTTTAAAATCTTCATAATATTCAGATATTAACAATCCACCTTCTTCTATAATTTCGTAAGCTAAACCTTTATTTTTAGCAGGTAATATATTGTTCAAAGGGCTTGGCAATATTGCAATAGTTTTTCCACCTTTTATTGCTTCATGATGTGAAATGCTATCACAACCAAAGGCTAATCCACTTACTATAGTAATATCATATTTTATAATTTCTTGAACTATTTTTCTTTCTCTTTCTTCAATAGTTTCATCTGGATTAAGTAAACCTATTACTGTAATATTATTATTCTCTATATGTAATAAATCAATATCACCCTTATAAAAAAGAAAGATAGGTTTTTCACTTTCTTTTACCTCTCCTCTATGTTTTGGAAAATTTTTATCTCCAATAGCAATTAAACCATCGCAATTATCCTCTAAATTTGATAGTTTTTTCAATATTTGATTTTTGATAAATTCAAAATCATCAATTGTGATTTCTTCTTTTTGTTTTGATTTATTATTTAATAAAGAAACAATTTCTTCTACACTTTCATTCCCTTGTAAATTTTTAACAATCCAAGCTCTCCCAATACCTTTATAGGTTTTTGATGTTAAAATATTTATTGCATTATCTGTATATATCATCTTGCTTTTCCTACTGCATAAAAAACTACTGATTTTGCACCATTATCTAATAGTGCTTGAATAGCATCTTCATCTATATTAACACCATTTGTATAAATATCATCTATTAATAAAATATCTTTACCTCTTACTTTATTTGAAATATCACAAGTATCCTTTGTTATTCCTACATATGGCATATGACCATTACCACCATATTCAGTATGTGCTAAATGTGTAGTTTTTGTATTTGTATGTCTTATGATGTAGTTTGAGCCATCTTGAAAATTTAATTCATTAATAAGCTCTTGAATAGCTTTTTTGAATAAAAGTTGATTATCATCATAAGTATTTTCAGCTTTTGACCTTGGTATAATACATATAGTTAATGATTTAGGAAATTGAGATAAATCAGTTTTTAATATATTGTATAGTTTATTTTTTGCATTATTTAATATATTATTAAAGGAGTTATTAAAAGTATTTTTTAATTCATTTAAATAATCTGGATTACCTATATTCCTATATCCTACATAGTTTGTATGATAATAACCTTGAATATTATCGTTTAAATATTCATTAGCATAAATTATAAATTTCTTCATAATTTTTTTCTCCTTTTGGTAAGTTAATAATATTTTCAGATGGGATATTTAAAATAATAGCTTTTTTGATTTCATCTTGATTGTCTTCAAATAGTATTACATTATTTGGTTTTATATTTAAATCTTTTAAAACATATTGATATTTATTACCTTTTAAGTGTGTATAGCTTTCTTTGTAATATTTTTTATCAAAAATACTAGATAAAGTATAATGTCTTAAAAGTGCTTCTGCTTTGATTTTATGACTATTTGTCGCTAAAATAATTTTATTAGTTTTAGAAAATTTTTTAATAATATCTAAGACAGCAATATTTAATTTTGTATTTTGTAAAAAATTATAAAATATGTTTGTTTTTATCTCAATTATTTTTTCTAAGTCTGTAACTGTTATATTTGGAATAATTAAAACCGAATGTTGGATGAACGGAAAGTGCACCGAATTTATGGTTAAATCCGAAATTTATTTTTGGTAAAAGAGCATCTATTTTATCTTCTCCGGCACTTTTGGGGTCAACTTTTTTAGGTTGCATCAATATAAAATAT
>JALWAF010000076.1 GCA_027016355.1 Candidatus Moraniibacteriota bacterium
ATTACTATCGTCACAATTTTGGGCGTTGTATTTATTACTGAGGGTCAAAGAATTATACCTATATCATATGCTCGTAGAGCTCGTGGCGGACAACATTATGGTGGTGCACGTACACATTTGCCATTACGTGTAAACCAAGCAGGTGTTATCCCAATTATTTTTGCAGTTTCTTTGGTGCTTTTTCCAAGAATGATTGGACAAATGTTGATGCAAATGAGTAATGAAACGTTTTCCTCATTTGGTTTGACACTTACTAATCTTTTTGCGAATCAGTGGGTGTACGGCATTACGTATTTTTCACTTGTTGTGGTGTTTACATATTTTTATACGGCTGTTATATTTGATCCAGAAAAAATTGCAGAAAATTTACAAAGACAAGGGGGTTATGTGGAAGGTATGCGACCAGGCAATGAAACAGCAGAGTATTTAGGGAAAGTAGTAAATCGCATTACACTTACAGGTTCATTGTTTTTGGGACTTATTGCCGTACTTCCTATTATCATTCAAGCATTTCTTCCGGGAGCACAGACACTTACAATTGGTGGAGCTAGTATACTTATTATTGTTTCTGTAGTAATAGAAATAGTAAAACAAGTTGACGCACAACTTGTAATGCGTGATTATGAAAGTATATAATTTTGGTGCGGAGCAAAATGGCAAAATAATATATGATAAAGTGGAGTAATTGCAGTTTATTGTCTTCACTTTTTTAATATAGTATAGAGTTATGAATAAACACGTTACAATACAAATTGATGGAAAGGTTCAAGGAGTTTGGTTTCGTGATTCTGTCAGAAACGCTGCACATAAATTTGGTTTAGTGGGGTATGCAAAAAATAATGATGATGGTAGTGTTACTGTGGAGGCTTGTGGTGAGGAGAATAATTTTGAAAAATTTATAAAATTGTGTAAACAAGGTTCTGATTTGTCAGATGTAGAAAATATCAATTATACGATTGATGATAACTTATGTGATTATAATGATTTTAAAATTTTGTAAATTATGAATGATAATAAAAAGCAAGTTGTAGTAATTGGTGGAGGTGAAGCGTGGGATACGTATGAAGAATATATTGAATATCTAAAAAATTACGAGTTTACAGAAGATACTATTAAGAAAGCAACTTCAAAAAGATGGAAAGAAAATTTGCAAGATGAGCTAGGTAAGAAGTTTCAAGTAATTAAACCAATTATGCCGTCAGCACGTAATGCAAAATATGATGAATGGGTAATTTGGTTTGAAAAATTATTTCCATTTTTAAATAGAAATATTATTTTAGTAGGACATTCGCTAGGTGCAAATTTTTTGGCAAAATATTTAATGGAAAATATTATATCGTTTAATATAACAGGTTTACATTTAGTCGCAGGTTGTTTTGGGTGGAAAGGCGGTTTTGATCTTTCAAATTCATTTGTAAATATTGAAAAGCAATGTGATAATATTTTTATTTATCATTCCAAAGACGATGATGTTGTAAGTTTTTCGGAAGGTTTGAAATATAAAAAAATACTACCTAGTGCAAAGTTTGTGAAGTTTGAAGATAGAGGTCATTTTTTGCAGGAGAATTTTCCAGAAATTATAAAAAACATCAAAGATTCAACGGTGTTGCAATGACGAAGTAGGCTCTACACTCTATAGTCATGAAAAATTGTCATTTCCGCGTAGCCTGCTTGCCCGGTAGGCAGGGCCGGAAATCTAGTACGTTTTATATGAATTACATAATTAAAATAAATCTTCAAGGTTTACAGTATTTTATAATTAAATTATGTTAAATTACATAGAAATTTATTTGTAGTCCTAGATTCCCGCCTCCGCGGGAATGACTAAAGGGTGTGAAAGATTATATGACAAAGTGCTGTTTTATTATTTGGGTTGTGGTATACTTTTAAATATAGGGGACGACTAAATTAAGAGTCGTTTTTATTATATAGAATTTGAATATTATGAAAAAAGGCAAATTGATTGTTATTGATGGATCAGATGGTTCAGGTAAAGCTACTCAAACAAAGTTGCTTGTCAGTAAATTAAAAAAAAGTGGAGTAAAGGTAAAGACAATGGACTTTCCTCGATATGAAAGTAATTTTTTTGGAGAATTTATTGGCGAATGTTTAACTGGTGAGTACGGGGATTTTCTTGCTCTTGATCCACATATTACGTCAGTATTGTATGCGGCAGATCGTTTTGAATCATCGGTAAAATTGAAAAAATGGCTTGAAGAGGGCTACATGGTTATATTGGATAGATATGTAAGCGCAAATCAAATCCATCAAGGTGGAAAAATATTTAATTCAGTAAAGCGTAAAAAATTCTTGCAGTGGCTAGATAAAATGGAGTATGATATATTTAAATTACCACGACCAGATAAAGTAATTTATCTTGATGTACCCATTGCAACTTCTGTCGGACTCTTGCAACAATCACAACAAAAAAAACAATATCAAAAAGATGGCAAAAAAGATCTTGTTGAACAAAGTAAAGATTATTTGGAAAATGCTCGCAGAAGTGCACTTTGGCTTGCAAGGGAAAATAAAAATTGGACACGTATTGAATGTGTAAAAAATAAAAAATTAAGATCAATAGAAGATATTCATAGTGAAATTTTTGAGATAATTTAGTAAAGTAAAAAAATGAAACAATATTTAGAATTATTGGAAGATATCCGTGATAACGGCGTAGGAAAAGGTGATCGTACTGGCACAGGTACAAGGAGTGTGTTTGGAAGACAGATTCGATTTGATTTGTCAAAAGGTTTTCCGCTACTTACTACAAAAAAAGTTTTTTTAAAGGGTGTTATTTATGAGTTATTGTGGTTGCTTAGCGGTGATACTAATATTAAATTCCTCAAGGACAATGGTGTAAATATTTGGAATGAATGGGCTGATGAAAATGGCGACTTGGGCCCAGTGTATGGAGCACAGTGGAGAAACTGGGCAGGTGAAGGAATTGATCAAATTCAAATGGCAGTTGATGAAATTAAAAATAATCCTAATAATAGACGTATTATTGTCTCAGCTTGGAATCCGAGTGTTTTGCCTGATACTACAAAAAGTTTTAGTGAAAATGTTGCTGATGGGAAGGCGGCATTGCCACCGTGTCATGCATGGTTTCAATTTTACGTCTCGGAAGGTAAGTTGTCATGCCAATTGTATCAACGGAGTGCAGATGTTTTTTTAGGTGTTCCGTTTAATATTGCAAGTTATTCATTATTAACCATGATGATGGCACAGGTTTGTGATTTGGAGGTGGGTGATTTTGTGCACACATTTGGTGATGTACATATTTATAATAATCATGTTGATCAAGTAAATGAACAACTATCTCGCAAACCAAAAACTTTACCAGTGATGAAATTAAATCCAAAAGTAAAAGATATTTTTGCATTTAAT
>JALWAF010000077.1:0-7433 GCA_027016355.1 Candidatus Moraniibacteriota bacterium
CAATCAAGAAGAACAACCGATAATGGAACAGGAAAACGATTGGAATCAAGAAGATGCACAAACCGATGAATCTGAAGGACAATTAACTATTGACGTATACCAAACAGATACAGAAATTGTCATAAAATCAACAATTGCAGGTGTTAAACCAGAAGATCTTGATGTATCCATTAGCAATGATATGCTAACCATAAAAGGTGAACGCAAAAATGAAGAAATAGTTGAGGATAATAATTATTATTATCGAGAATGTTATTGGGGATCATTTTCTCGTTCTGTTGTACTTCCGATGGATGTTTTAGCAGATAAAATTGATGCTATGCTTAAAAATGGAATTTTAACAATTCGATTACCAAAAGCTGACGTAACTAAAACAAAAAAGATTCAGGTGCGTGGATTTTAATTTTTCACATATCTTAAAATTGCAAAAAAAATTGGAGAGTTGTTTCAGCCCTCCTTTTTTGTCTCAATAATCAATTGATTATACAGTTTTATGACGACTCTAAAAACACTTATTTTATACAGTATCTTCACTACCCTTGTGCCTAGTGTTGTTTTTGCTACAAATTTTTCAGATAATAATTTAACTGTAACAAACCTAACAATTGATGGAAAAATTAAAGAGCACTTAACTTTGTCTGATATTACAACTTTTACACACAAATTACCTGTTTTATTGTATGATAAAGATTACACTAGTGAAATTGAAAAAAATTTACCTTGTATAAATAAAACAGAACCATGTTTATTAACATCATCAACACGACAATCATTTACATCACGCAAAGAAACATTTACGAATGTAGATTCATCAGCTATTGAAACATTTGTAGATGATATCGCCCGTAAAATAAATACTGCTCCTACAAATGCAAAATTACACTTTGATACTGCCACAAATACAATTACAGAATTATCTCCTCACAATGATGGAATTACACTGGATACCCAAAAAACAATAAGTGATATTACAGAAATCCTTAAGAATGACATTACTCGATTTCCAAAAACATTAGAATTGCCTTACAAAAAAATACCCGCAACAGTAACCAGTAAAAATGCAAAAGAACTTGGCATAACTGAATTAATAGGCCAAGGTATTTCTGATTTTACAGGTTCAACAAAAAGTCGTATCCATAATATTACAACGGCATCAAAACGATTTAATGGCTTAGTTATAGCTCCAAATGAAGAGTTTTCATTTACTTCTATACTCGGTCCTGTTGATGGAGAACATGGTTATAAGGAAGAATTAGTTATTAAAGATAATGAAACAAAACCAGAATTTGGTGGTGGCATATGCCAAGTGTCTACAACAGCCTTCCGCGGTGCCATTTTTACAGGTCTCAAAATCACACAAAGACACAATCATTCTTATCCTGTACATTATTATTTACCTACTGGATTTGATGCTACTGTATATGTACCTTCGCCAGATTTACGTTTTATTAATAATACACCAAACTATATTTTAATTAATGTTGAAATGAATGGTCATAAACTTATATTTAATTATTATGGCACAAAAGATGGTCGCACGGTTACTATGGATGGACCACATGTGACTGACAGACAACCTGATGGATCAATGAAAACATATTTCACACAAACAGTAACCGATAAAGCTGGAAATGTAATTATCGACGATGTCTTTAAAAGTAATTATAAATCACCAAAAGACTATCCTCATCCTGGCGATGTAGCAAAACTGACAAAAAAACCTGACAATTGGTCTAAAACCCAATGGAAAAAATACAAAGCAGAGAATGGTATGTAATAATAAAAAACATTCACAACTTGTGAATGTTTTTTAAATTTATAATATTTCTTTGTACCCCGGGAGGGATTCGAACCCCCGACCAACGGGATAGAAGCCCGCTGCTCTAATCCACTGAGCTACCGAGGCTTAAGTAGAGAGCATTTATATATAATAAAATCTCTTTTGTGCGCCATGAGGGATTTGAACCCCCGACCGTTTGATTAAGAGTCAACTGCTCTACCAACTGAGCTAATGGCGCAACAATACATCCAATTATAGAGAAAAAATAAACATTAGTCAATAGATATATTCATATCAAAACGTAGTAGATTAATGTTCAAACTACTACGTTTCAATGTTTTTTAACAGTCTATTGATTTTCTTCTTTTTTTGAAGACCCTATAACAACAACAATATCATGATTATATTTTGTAACCTCTTCATCATTTCTTTCTGACTGAATGTCGCTAAATTCTTTTTGTAATATTCCTTTGATATTTTCTACATCATCTTGTGCGACATCACCACTATACATTATGACCACACCCTCAATCTCTCTATCTTCATTTCGAATATCCTTTGCTACATTATAATCATCTGCATTAAACAAAGACAATCCTTTTTGTGCATCATCTTTACTGTTTTTCCCGCTAACAATCAATAGTGAATTCTTTTCTTGTATTGTTTTTTCTACTGTCGCCTCTTGAGTGTCTTCATCGTTAATGCCATCATTTACATTTTGTTTCTTATTTACATCAACATTACTACCGCCTTGCTCAATCGTGTCAATCAGTCCTTGAATATTCTCACGTGATTTTTTATCATCTTCTGGAAGTATTGTTAAAATTTTCTTATACTCATCCACAGCCTCCTTTGATCTTCCGGTGCGTTCATATAATAACCCAAGATTTAAATAAGAATTAACTTCTTTGTCATTTACACCTATAATTTGCTTGAGCAATTCCTCTGCATTTTTATTATCCTCATCTGTTCCTCGTACCTGCAATAAACGTGCTAGATTAAATCCATAATTAATTTGACGAGATAATATTTGTTGTTGTGTCAAACTTCTGTCTAACTGTGTAACTCTTAGCGCTGTCGTCATGGCTTTTATAGACTCATCTATATTACCAAGCGCTTCCTGAGTAATTGCGATATAATAATATGCTGGTGCAAATATACTCATTTCTTGAGATTCAAATTTAAACATTGTTTTATCTCGAGCACTTTCAAACAATTGTTTTGCCTCTTTTATAAGAGCAGTTTTTTCTTCCGTAGCATCTTTATCTTTTGTCTGAGCTTCCATAAGTTTTAATTTACCTAAAGCAATATCCAGGTATGGATTTTGTGGTTCAAGCTCGCTAGCTCTCTCATAAGAACTAATTGCTGCAGAAAGAGCACCATTGACATATCCTCCACTATTTTCATAAATAAATCCCGCAGTTTCATTCGCTAAAACATCATTTGGCATTAAATTGCGACCAGCTGCTGCTGCACCAGTTGCACTATTTATGAATTTTGCTACAGCATCCTTGTTTGCATTCTCACCTTTTGCTAATTCAACATTAGCCAAATCTAAACCGTATTGACTAATTATTGTAAAATAACGTCCTTCTTGACTATTCAATCTAACAGCTTTTTCAAATCTCGCTGATGATTTTTCAAAATCATTTGTTGCACGTGCCTTCAAAGCATTGCCAGCATGCACATCAGCAACAAACATCTTACCAAGTGTTACAAAACCAAATATTACACCTATAGCAACAAGTATTGATAGAAATGCAAATGAAAGTGCATTTTGAGGTGTAGAAGACATCGATAAAGTTAATTTATTATCACTTCCATCCATAGCCCCTTCACGTAAAAGTCCAATTGTCACTGCAGCAATAAGCACTCCATACAAAATTATAATACCATCTACTGCCCATAACAGAGCATATAAAAGTGCCATGATTGATGAAACAAATAATCCTAGAGCAATGATTTTTGTTTTTTCATCATCTGAACGCATAAATGCATGTACCACTGTACTAATATAAGTTAATCCCATAACAATAAGAGCAATTGCACCTATTATACCAATTGTTGAAAGACTTTCTAATAAAACACCTCTATCAGAGAAAAATCGAATGTCATATCTACCACTTTGATTTAATTCTTTTGGACGATACAATGAAAAATCATAACCATATGTACCGGGCCCGCTTCCAAGCATTGGCTTATTTTTTATCGCCTCCTTTGCGATGTTAAATGATAATCCATAATTAAGTGTCGCTTCTGGCTGTATTGCAGTGCGCACAAATATTGGTTGACCAAAAATCAAGAATCCTATTAACATAAAAAAAGTAACAATAGCCAATACAGATGTTTTTTGTGTTACCTCAATAAATCTACTGATTATAAATACCAAAAGCAATGCAACTGCAGCAATAGCAATATACCACCTTACATAACCAAACAAAACAGAAAGAGTAATAAGATCTATAATAGTAATAACAAAGAAAAATATATTTATAATCTTTTGCATTAATCTGTTGCCATTTGATCTATCCACAAGAGCTACTGAAATAATGAAGAGTGGTAATAACATTGCAAGAAATGCTGCAAGTGATGTAAAGGAACCTGTTAAACTAGGTACGATGTAGTGCAATATCTTCTCTGGAACAAATCGCATCGTTGTCAAAAATGACCATAATGTTACAATACTGCCACTAGCAATAATTGCCCACCATAAAATCATCACACGCTCTTTTGAAATAAATGACACTATTAGATAATATGCAAGTATTAATGCAGTAATACTAATAAGTCCAGTAACTGGATTACCAAAAAAGCCAAAGAAACTATGGTATTTATCTACAGAAAAAAATGTTGCTAAAACATAAACAATCCAAAGTACTCCAAGAGGAATATCAAGTGTTGTTCTGCGAATTTCAATTTTACCACCAAGCACACCTCGTGCTGACCATGCAATTACACCAATAAATATCCAAAAATAAAAATAGTATTGCTTTTCAAATGAAATCCCCTGATAAGTCATATTAAGGAAAAATAAAGGTAATCCAAAAAACAACATAAAGATACATCCCATTACAATTTTATCTAAAAGTGAAATTGTTTTTTCTGATTGTATATTATCGTTTTGATTTCCCTTATTTTGTGTAAAATATTTTTGCCTAGATTGTGCACGACCAAAATTTTGTTGTGATTGTGCTGATGTGTGCCGTCTAGTTGGCATACCCTGTCTTCCTCGCGACTGCATTGTTTGTGTACGATTTACAGGTATTATTTTACTCTGTCCCCCACGATTACCTTGTGGGTGTTTAGTCATTTCATCCATAACATCTAAAAAATTATATATTTAATTTATTTCGTTATAATACTATTACTATAGTATAACACACTAAAATATTATTCAAATCTTATTATATTCATTATACACCCTTATGAACTATTTCATCAAATACACCAATCTTTCTTCATAACTTTACTTTTCTTTTTTTATATGACAATGCTACAAAGGCTATCAGAATTATTCCACAAAACATAATAAATGCAATAAATTTACCAATATCATGCGTTACTATTGCCACTATTGCACACAAAATAGTAATTACATAATACAAAGCTAATATGGACCAAGTATTCCATCCATAATCTAATAATCTATGGTGTAAATGCTTTTTATCACCTTGAAAAATTGAATCTCCATTACGAAATCTTTCCATAACAACCCACATAGCATCGATCAATGGCACAGCCAATACAAGTAATGTGGCTCCTATTTTTGCACCAGCCCCAATTGCTATAAGTGCGATAATAAACCCCATAAAAAAGGAGCCACTAGAACCGGCAAATATTTTTGCTGGCGGTAGATTAAATATCAAAAATCCCATGATACTACCAGCAAAAGCAATTGAAATAATTGCAATTGGAGGTTGTGCAACATGAGGTTGTAATGAAATGATAAAAAGCGTTATTGCTGCAATAAACACAATACCTCCTGCAAGTCCATCAATGCCATCACTCCAATTAATAGCATTCATAATTACTCCAATCCACAAAAGCATAAAGATTAAGCTAAATAGTGACATATTATTATGAATAAGCCACACTACACCACCAAATGGATTTGTTATAAACTCGATTCGTACTCCAATAATAAAAACTAAAATTATTACAGCTATTTGTATAAAAATTTGACTCTTCCAACTTATAACTTTAATATCATCTATGACACCAAATATTAAAATTATGATTCCTCCAATCAACATTGACCACACGATATGATCAAATACTAAGTATTTATTTAAGATAAGTGTAATAACAAAGCCACTAATAATAGCAATGCCTCCAAATCGTGAAATGTATCGTTTATGAATATGTCGTTCACTATTTCTTTTATCGTTTAAAATAAAATTATGTTGAAGTTGTATAAATAAAAAACATAAAATACTTACAAGACTTAAACCAATAAGAAACGGCCATCCATAAAAACTGATTGGGTTTATCATTTTTCTTGTTTAATCGTTTTATCTGTGACCCAAAATTCTGTAAAATATTTTTTAAAAAGAATACGTGTTTGTGAATCAATTGCAGGAATTGCTCCAAGGGTTGGAGCAATAATTGGTACCAACAGCCACTGTAAAACCATATGAATATATCTCTTGCGTGAATACCTAGACGGACGCTTTGGCAAAAGAAACATAGAAAGTGATACCGACACTATGAGTCCTGTCATAGCTAATAACATCAAAAATCGTGTAACAAAAGGTAACATATGTGCTAAAGAGGTTTGATTAAATTCTGTACCACCAAAAATAAGTGGCAACCAACCTAAAAATGCAAGAATAAATGGTGCTGTTGCCCAAGAATGATGTCCTTCTAACATTTCAAAAGCAATCTTTATTTTATCTTTTAAAGAAATTTTTTTATCCGGCCAAATCGCTCGCATAATAACTGGAAAATTTTCTATACCATATGCCCAACGACGTTTTTGTTTATATTGATTTTTTATTGTTCCCACATAGGTGTCTGCAAGTACAGCATCCATAGAAATTGGAAGATAAATTGGAGTGACAGCATAATCACCATGATAATAACTGTATCCTTTCCAATATATAATTGAATCTTCACTGATCATATTGACTGGCCAATAATTCACATCAATCAATGTTTTAAATGGCTCTGAATGCGATGAGAACGTAACCATTTCTCTACGTGTGCTCTGAAACATATGCCAAAAAGACGAACTTGTTACAATAACACGCACAAATGCATTTGTATCCCATAAATTATTATGATAAAGCGGTATTGGTTGATATGCACGTTTTAATCTATTAGGATCTATAATGTACTCATATGTAAGAGCAGCAAAAAATTGTGGATGAACCACACTTTCACAATCAAAATTAGAAAATACAACACGTTCATAATCAATTTTATGTTCATCTAAATAAATACGAAGTTTTTTTGCAGCATAAGTGGCATTTGATGCCTTACATTTCATTTCACCATCAGCAACTTGATGTGTTGTTACTAAAAAATCACGAAATACACCTTTATATTTTTCTGTCAAAAATTTTACCTTTCTTTCTCGTTTCTCTTTATTTTCTCGCTCTTCTGTTGCTAATAAGATAATAATTTTATCATTTGGATATTCACTCTCTGCAAT
>JALWAF010000077.1:7443-10814 GCA_027016355.1 Candidatus Moraniibacteriota bacterium
ATGAATAACATCTCGCCAATCCATAACATCCTCCACATTCATACTTTGTAATTTTTTCAATAATTTTTCAGCATCATTAATTTCTTTCTTTAACAATTTCTTCTCTTTGTGTTTATAAAGTCCTTTTAAAATATCTCTCATATCCACAATACGTTTTGCAATTTCTTGTGCATACTCCTCAGGTTCTCCAATCTTAGAACATCTATCAAGCCAATTAATTTTTTGCCCTCTTTGCAATTTCTTGTATGCTTTTACAGAATAATATGAAATAAAAATAGTACGATGTATCCAATAAATATCAAAGGCAATAATAAAAACAGACACCCAAATTGGTATAAGCATAGAAAAAACAATCATACCAATAAGAGTAAGCCATGTCAGCAGTGCTGGAATAATCTCCAACAATCTTTGAATTTTTCGCTCACTAGGCACTTTTGTTTGTGGATCTGGAAAAGTGAATTTATCATGTATCATAAGGCAGAATTATTAAGAATGATACTTAAAGCTGCAATAGAAAGTGCGACTGAAGCAAACAGTGCCCCCAGCAACACAATGTATGCAGCAATTCGCTCTTGTGCCCTATAAAGTATATGTCCTATTACTAAATCAATAACAAAAAATATTAAACTCATAACAGGTAATACATAAACATTCCACCATGATGCATATAAGCTCGTCCCGAAAAAAACATTGTATTGCAGTCTAAGCGGTAATTCTGACGGATGTATGTAAAATGTAAATAAAATTATAACGCTTACATTAATGAAAACAATTGCAATTGCAAGCCAATGTACTATAGCATTATTCCAATATGCAACATCTGTAAATATTGTTTGTTTTGAGTTTCTCATAAACTATTCTACTTCCAATTGTGGTTTATCTACTTGTTCTACTTCAATTTTACGATCATCTCTTTGTGTTATACGCATGACATCTTTATCAATTTTACCTAATTCATTGTATGCCTTGTTGAAATGATTGACTGTTGTAGTTAAAGTTTTACCTAACTTGCTAATATGTCCTTCAAATGCAATCCAGTGCTTGTTTAATTGTTCTACGCGTAGTTTTATATTTTTTGCATTATCCTCAATTTCTAATGCTCGAAGACCCTGTAAAACAGTTTGTAAATATGCTAAAAATGAAGTCGGTGATACGATGACAACATGTTTATCACGAAATGCATATTCAACCATATTTATATCACCAACACGATTAACAAGCAAGTCATAATAAATTGCTTCTGATGGAATAAACATAAAAGCGAAATCTGTAGTATTTTCATCTGCACGTACATATTTTGAAGTTTCGTCAATACGCTTTTTTAAGTCCTGTTTAAATTGTCTTTGTAATTCAGTGATATTATCATTTTCTCCTGCATTCATAATACGTTCATAATTTTCAAGTGAAAATTTCGAATCAATTGGAATAATTTTATCTTTTGCAAATACCACAGCATCTACAATATCGCCGTTTGTAAAAGTATATTGCATTTTAAATGTATCTGGTGGTAATACATTAGATAAAACGTGTTCCAATATAAATTCACCCAATACACCTCGTTGCTTTGGATTACGCAAAATATCTTGTAAATCTTGTAATTGTCCTGAAAAATCGACAATACGCTGATTTGTCTTATCTAAATCACCCAATCTTTTATTTACATTGTTAATAAGATGTTCTGACCTTTTAGAAATTTCATTTATGACTTCTCTAGCCTCACGAAATTGATTTTGTCCAGTATGATGCATTCGTTCAAGATTTTTTTCCATTGAGGTACGCATTTGTTCATTTGCATTGCCCATATCATATAATTGCTGTGACATTACACTCATTTTTTCCAACTCACTTCCATTTTTCTGTTCACGTAAAATTACCACAACATTAACAATTGCCAAAATAATCAGTATCACTAATAAAATGTATACCATCGTCATATTATTTTCAAATTATTTTTGAAGATTTAAGATAAAATTCTGTAACTTTGGTATTTTATTGATAATAATATCATGTGGGGAACCCAATACTTCTATCAAAAAACGATCCATCATATCTAATCTATAAGCAAGTTCATCACTTGTCATTGTCATGTAGCGCACTTCTTTGCCAATTTCTGCTTCAATCATCTCAATTGCTTTACTGAGCTTGGTACGACTCAAATCATCACACACCATCATAATATCAAGTCTTGATTTATCATAATTTAAAAATGTGCCACTTATAAGTACCAATTTTACACGACCAACATCTTTTAGCTTGATAAGCTCCTTGCACTGTGGATATGTATTTGCCTTAACAAAAAGATTACGTAATTCTACATAATAAGGAAATGACTCATTAAGTGTGTAGTATTTAATTTTTTTGCGTGATGTTTCATTAATAAATTTAATTCTCAGTAATGCATTAATATCTGCACGAATGCGTCTTCCATCTATGTTCATTTTTTCTTTCATTTCCTTCATTGTTATTTCTTTTCCTGGATTCAATACAAAAAAACGCAACATCCTCGAGCGTGATTTCGATCCAAATAAACTTTCTAAAATTTCTGGCATAATAATGCAAAGTCAACAAATTACTTATCCTCCACCTCATATTATTAGTGTACTATCAAATACGACAAATTTCAAGGTGTCACGAATACAAAAGCTTTAAGATTCTTATTTCTTCGACAAAATTATAAAATATTAATTAAATTAAATTCTATGCATTTCTTTAATTTATGAAGAAAAAATTTTTGCACTTATTGCAAATTCTTTGTATACTTAACACTAGTATAACATATATGAAACAAGAAAATAAAAATTGCATAAATGAAAATACGTTATTAGATATTAATACATCTAATATTTTCGTTGCAAAAAATGCAAAAAAGCGTGCATTTATTGAACAATTTAATTATAGTAGCGTAAGCTTTACACAAAAAGATTTGGGAAGTATTCTTGGTTTTTTTATTGTGCGTGATAATACAGAAACGTCAGAAAATATTGTAAATTTTTTGGCGTCTGAAATAAAGAAAAAATACTTTTCACCTATCAAAAAAAATGCCGAAGAAAAATTCGAATCAACACTTCATCATATAAATAGAGCTTTAGAAGAAATTGCAAATATTGGCAATATTGAATGGCTTGGTAAAATTGATGGTGCTGTTTGCGTTATCGATGCTACAACAATTCATTTTAGTGTTACAGGAAATGCTCATATTTTACTTTTACGAGATAATTCTCTTATGGATATAAGCAAAGGACTTGCCCATGAAGAAGCAGCTGAACAACCTCTCAAGACTTTTGTTGATATCTCTAGTGGAGAATTATGTCCAAATGATAAGATTATTATTACATCACAAGAACTTTACAATACAATTCCAGAAGCAGTAA
>JALWAF010000078.1 GCA_027016355.1 Candidatus Moraniibacteriota bacterium
GGGTATGGATATAATTTTTAATATACTGTTTTGGGGATTTATCCTTTATATTGTTTTTAGAAAAGTATTTTCAGATATAGGCAAACAAACAGGTAATCCAAATATTATCAAAATGGCGCAAAATCCATTTGAAAATATAATCAAAGCAATAGAGCAATATTTTACAAAAAACGCAAATATTAAAACGGCATCTTATACAAGTAATAATAAAACTATAAATATGAATAATATGAAAGGAAAAATTTTTTGGATAATAGGAGTTATTGTAATTTTAATAATTGCTTTGAATGTATTTGTAGTGATTCCAGTAGGTATGACTGGTGTGAGAACACTTTTTGGAAAAGTAAGAAATAAAGAGCTTTCATCTGGGTTGCATATTATTAATCCTATTGAACATGTTGAGCGAATGAGTATAAGAACAGAAGAATACACGATGAGTGTATCACACGGTGAGGGTCAACGTGTTGGAGCCGATCAAATTTCAGCTTTGACAAATGAAGGATTACCAATTGATTTGGACATCACAGTCTTTTATCATCTAAATGAAAACAAGGCATCTGATGTTTATAAGGATTTGGGATTAAATTATCAAGAAAAAATTATTCGTCCAGAAATACGAAGTACAATTCGTGAAATTATAGCAAACTATAACGCAAAGGATGTATATAGTGAAAAACGAGCTGAAGTATCTCAGAAGATTCAAGAACGAATGATAAAGTCAATTGAACCAAGAGGAATTACAGTAGAACAAGTGCTATTGAGAAACGTAACTTTGCCAGCAAAGCTTTCAGCAAGTATCTCAGAAAAACTTCAAGCAGAACAAGAATCACAAAAGTATGATTTCATCCTAGAAAAAGAGAAAAAAGAAGCTGATAGAAAACGAATAGAAGCAGAAGGACAACGTGATGCTCAAACAACAATTGCAGAATCACTCACGCCAAAATATTTACAATACCTTTATATCAAAGAGTTAAAAGATAGGGAAGGCACTATCTACGTACCAACAGGAAATGATGGATTACCACTTTTTAAGAGTGTACAGTAGCAGTTTTTGAGTTGAATAATTATTTATTGACAAAATCTTTAAAATGACAGTATAATGCATTTAAACTTAATAGTTAATTTAATAATTAATATCAATTTAATTTAAGGGGGATTATTGATGGATTTGGTGCAATTTGAAAAGATGTTGGATGAGTCTGGTGTAGATGTCTCACTTTTTGGTAGAGGTGAAGCAAAGACATTGGAAAAATTCTTTCAAGAAGTTTCGGATCCGACAGAAGGAGTTATGCTTCTTCAAAATGAAAGCGGATTGCTTCGTGTTGTGAATTTGATCAATATTCATGTCATGTATAATAATAAAGGGCAATTGTTGAAATTACGAGAGGCATTGCAAGTATTTAATGACGGACGATATAGGTATCGTCCTGATAGACAAGCAGCGGTCTCAGAAAAATGTCACTCTGATGAGAGTATGATGAGTTCTGTTCAAAGAGCAATCGAAGAAGAGCTTGGTGTCAAAATCAGTAAATATGAATCTGTATTGGAGCTTGGTAGAAACATTGTGACAAAAAAGTCACAAAGTTATCCAGGTATTTTGTCTGAGTATAGAATAGAATACTTTCTTTATATGATGAAGGAAGAAAATTTTCGCCCAGAGGGATATGTTGAAATTCAAAAAGACAAAAAAACATATTTTGCATGGGTGAGAGTATAGAAAATAGTAGGGACAGTGTCATTGACCTGTCCTTTTAGGAGGAAGATAAAATGAATGATGTAATTTTAAATGTTCAAACAGAGGAAATGTCGCATATTTTGCAAGACGGAATCACTGAGCAAAAAATGCAACAATTGTTAGTTCCGTGTGTGGTTGGACAGATGGCATACAGTTGTTTCTTACAATACGAATATGAGCTTGATTACAAGATTAATAATTTTCCTTGGATTACTTCCGAAAAACAAATGAAGATGCAGTCTATTTGTGATAAAATGATTGTGAATGCACAGTCATTGAATCTTATTGCTTTAGCATCTAAACCATGGAATGTTGCAAAGTTGCACAATATGCAAACTTTGCAAGAGCTTGAACAATTTTTGGGTATGCACAGCACATTGACTCGAGAACTCTTTGAACAAATATTGATAAATTGTTTGGATAAAGAGAATGGTGATGTTGTTGTGCAAGCTGTGGTGCATTTGAGCAAAAATAAAGAGTTGAAAAATTATTTTGTAAGTTAGAATGCAAAATAACGCAAGAAAAAGTAAGGACAGCGTCATTGACCTGTCCTTTTTTTATTGCAAATACAGTATTTTTTTGATAAGATCGCTTTAGGGCTTTGTAGTTTTTTAATTTTAAAAAGTATGTTAATAAAAAAGATAGATTCAAAAAAAGTATCAAATTCAGATAAGTGCACAGTGTGGGAATATGATACAAATACCCCAAATTTTAATGTTGCAACATCATTTATAGATGGGCGATTTCCAGATGAAAAACGAGTAGTTAATCTTGAGCTTGAAGAAATATATTATGTGCAATCAGGATCGGCAATAATTCATAGTGAAAAAGGTGAGTTTAAGATTGAGGCAGGTGATGTATATTTATTTGATAAAGGAGAAAAATTTTGGTTAGATGCTAATAAATTATCTCTTGTTGTAGTATGCTCACCAGCATTTGACCCAGCGCAATACAAAATTGTAGATTAATTATATAAAATTATATAGACGCAGTTTTTTTACGGCTAGTAAGACTTTTAAATTGTAAAAATAGAATTTTATAGAATTTTCCATGATATTGACAAATAACTAAAAACGTGCTATAATGCAACTAGTTTTTGGTCCATTAAAATTAGATAATAAGGTGCAATCATGAAAGATAATGATGCAGAGATAAGTTTTGCAGATTTATTTGATCAAGAAGAAACTAATACGACAGAACAAGGGAAGCGCGATGAGCTTGCACGTTTGCAAAGCATTGCTGATTATGATCGTGAATTACGAGAAATGTTAACCCGTCTTGTAGATAATCCTGATTCTGATGAATGGGAGAGTTATGATGTGATAGATGTATTTAATGCAGTTATCACGCACGGCACTCCTATTTCAAATCATGCTCTTGCACAAGTCCTCCAAAAAATGGATGAGTTGGAGCATATACAAAGAGAGGAGTGGAAGTAAATGTTTTATGCAGACCTAATGATAAATCGTTGGGTCTGTTTTTATTTTTTAAGTAATCGACCACCGGTCCTACCGGTGGCTTTGGGTTTGCCGGCTTAATCGCCGGCTGAGTGGCTTTTGTAAATTTAATGATTAATTTATTAGTTTTTCAAATAATGATGGTTGTTCTACCT
>JALWAF010000079.1:0-295 GCA_027016355.1 Candidatus Moraniibacteriota bacterium
CCGATAAACCATTCCGAATTCTTTTATCAACAGTACTTCTCATTTTACGATAACGAAAATCAAGTATGCAAAGTTTACTCCTAAAAGAACCAAGAATTAACTCTCCAATTTTTGTTTTATAATACTGAATGTTTATGGTGTTCATATTACTTCCTAATTTAAAAATTAAGTAGGAATTATTTCTGAAACGTTTTTTGACAGTCAATTGCTTTTTGGATGCACTCTTCTGGATCATAACCAAGATCATCACACCATCTTATTGTAGAAAATATAATATTACCAAGTTCTTTTTTTA
>JALWAF010000079.1:305-3335 GCA_027016355.1 Candidatus Moraniibacteriota bacterium
CGACAGAGATCGCCAAAGACTTTGCCCATACGGATGATGATTTGGGATAAATTAAGTTTCTTGTTGCCCCAAATTTCACGACTTTGGTTGAGTAGGTTTTTAATATTCATAAGATATAAAAATAATTTATAAAGTTAGTTTATTTGACGTGTTATTAAAGTTATAATCAGTTGAATCAACTAATTATTATTGTAACTCATTTTTAGTCGAATTGCCATTAAAAATAAGGTAGAGAGATTTAAAAAAATTAAATCTATTTCTAAGTATTCTTTTTATTATTTCCAATTCACTAATTTGGTAAAATGAATACAAAAATAAATTTTTATATACTTGATGTTAGACGAGGGCAAGAGAAGTGTTCTCATAAATATGTTCTTTCAAATTATTTTTGTGATTCTAGACAAATAAGTCATTATATGCTATATTAAAGCATCAATAAGCGAGAAATCATTTTAAAAAACTCAAAAAGTGTCTTGCCGTTGGGGAAATTCTTTTTCAATCAAAAAATGGAGGTTACTCGTATGGGTGGTATATTAGCAGTATATGGATTAATCATGATATTGTTTCCAACAATGCGTTTTGTTATTCCATGGATGCAGTATGATGAGGATGATAATGGCAGAATGATAGTCGGGATAGCATCAATGCTGTTATCAGTTGCTTTTTGATTATAACTCCAAGACGTTGTCTATACAGATGACGTTTTTTTTCTATAAATAAAAATAGTTTGAAATAACATATAAACATTGTCCCTACAAAATATAAAAAAAGTTTTTATAGTTGCTAAAACGTGATTCTTTGGTTATACTTACACTTATGAAAAACATTAGAAATTTTTGTATTATTGCCCATATTGATCATGGAAAATCTACTTTGTCAGATCGGCTTTTGGAAGTTACTGGTACTATAGAAGAGCGAGACATGAAAGAACAGTTATTGGATACGATGGATCTTGAGAGGGAGCGTGGAATTACTATAAAATTACAGCCTGTGCAGATGGATTATAAACATAATAATGTGAATTATACTTTGAATTTGATTGATACTCCCGGGCATGTTGATTTTGCTTATGAGGTGTCACGTTCACTCGCTGCAGTTGAGGGTGCGGTATTACTTGTAGATGCAACTCAAGGAGTTCAAGCTCAGACACTTACGAATTTGTACTTTGCACTTGAACAAGATTTAGAGATTATTCCAGTTCTAAATAAAATTGATTTACCAAATGCGGATGTTGAAAAAGTAAAAAAAGAGATTATACATATACTTGGTTGTGAAGCTGATGATATATTGGCTGTTAGTGGCAAAACTGGTGAAGGAGTTGAAAATTTACTTGCAAGAGTTATTGATGATATTCCAGCACCAAGTGGTCAAACAGATGCTGATACGAGAGCGCTTATCTTTGATAGTGTCTATGATTCTTACAAGGGTGTGTTGGCATATGTGAGGATAGTTGATGGGAAAATTGATAAAAGAGACAATATCCATATGCTCATGACAAAAGGACAAAGTAGCGTTGTGGAATTAGGACATTTAAAACCAAAATATGAAAAGTGCAGTGAATTGCTAACTGGAGATATAGGATATATTGCAACAGGATTTAAGAGTGTCTCAGAATGTAAAGTGGGTGACACAATTACAATCAAACAAAATTCAAAGACAGAAAATTATGACGATATAGAACCACTTCCTGGATATCAAGAAGTGCAACCGGCAGTATACGCTAGTTTCTATCCGTTAGACGGGAGTGATTATAATTTGATGCGTGATGCATTGGAAAAACTCACTTTAAATGATGGAGCATTTAGATTTGAACCTGAGAGTAATAAGGCATTAGGGCGAGGGTTTAGGTGTGGTTTTTTAGGATTGCTTCATTTGGAAATTATACAAGCTAGACTTGAGAGAGAATTTGATATGCATCCAACTATTACAACTCCAAGTGTTGTCTATAGAATACGTAAAAAAAATACAGATGAAGTTATTGAAATTTTTTCACCTACAGAATTACCTGACCCATCTGAAATAGAATCAATTGAGGAGCCATATGTAAAATTGGAAATTATATCTCCTAGTGAATATTTTGGAAGTGTCATGGAGTTGATGGGAAACACTAGAGCAGAATATAAATCTACAGAGTATATAGATGAGTCACGAGTTCAATTAACTTTTGATGCGCCTCTTATGGATGTAATCGTTGATTTTCATGATCAACTAAAGAGTGTTTCAAGTGGGTATGCTTCTATGAATTATGAAACAATTGGTTATAGAGTTAGTGATTTGGTCAAACTAGATATATTAGTTGCAGGGGATGTGGTAGAAGCATTTGCTAGAATTGTGCCAAGAGAAAGTGCTCAAAAAGTGGGAAAGTCAACTGTAGAAAAATTGAAGGAAGTTTTGCCAAGACAAAACTTTGCAATCGCACTTCAAGCTGCAATCGGTTCAAATATAATTGCTCGTGCAACAATTAGCGCATATCGTAAGGATGTTACAGCAGGGCTTTATGGCGGAGATATTACGAGGAAGAGAAAATTGTTGGAAAAGCAAAAGAAGGGCAAGAAACGCATGACACAATCAGGAAAGGTAGAAATTCCACCAGAAGCATTTCTTAAAGTACTTCGAAAATAGAGATATATCTTTATAATAGACATATGTACATTCAAGGAAATAATGCAACACCAGTCTCTTGATAAAACACTTCAGCAGGGGTCAATCCTCCAAAACGTTTACGTGGACGTGTATTAATTAAATATTCAACTCTAGATATCTCTTCATTTGTAACTTTACTAAATCAGTTCCCTTAGGAAAAAACCGTCTAAACAATCCATTACCATTTTCATTACTGCCTCTCTCATAGGAACAATACGTATGTGCATAGTATACCATAAGCCCTAGTTTATCTTGTACAAACGTTATACCTCATAAAGAATGTTACCGAAGCTCTAGTGCATATCTCATAAATAGTGTTACCATAGCTAGTTAATTTTTAAGTCATATTTTAGCTATGAAAACACAAGTAAATCCATTTAATAACTA
>JALWAF010000080.1 GCA_027016355.1 Candidatus Moraniibacteriota bacterium
CTAAAATATGACTTAAAAATTAACTAGCTATGGTAACACTATTTATGAGATATGCACTAGAGCTTCGGTAACATTCTTTATGAGGTATAACGAAATATTGACAAGTTAGTAAAAACATGCTATTATTGGATGTCGTAATATTGTTAAATATAGACAGTGTTTTAAGGTTTATAAAATTTAAAAAAGAAACATATAATTCTTAAAACCTTGTTGATAAATACAAACATTTTATTTATAAGGTGGGTTCTTTCCAAACAACTGCAAAATTTTAGAAAAGGAGCAATAAATGAAGAAATTCTTATTTGTGATAGTATTGGTGTTGATGTGTGTTGGCAATTCGATTGCTAGCGAAAAAATGCCAAAATGTGCTAGCAAAAGATTATATCTTTCTGGAGAAATTAAAGATATTACTTTTGTTAATGTTATGAGTAGTGTTGTTGAACCCTGTTTGGAAAAGGGGGTAGATGCAAGACTGTGGATTTCCAGTGGAGGGGGTTCCATAGAGCCTGCAATTGCAATATATGATGGTGTGAAGTTGTCTGTTAATAAGCATGCCAATTTCAAGACGGTTGCCACTGGTCAAGTAGCGTCATCAGCGGTATTTATTTTTCTTTCTGGTTCACAAAGATTAATATTGCCTAATGCAACTATTTTAATACATGAAGTATCTATTAATCCCAGTTCAAAGATGACATTGTATGATTTAACTGATAAGATTGAGACGATTAGAGGTATACGAGAGAGTATGATAAATATTCTCGTAAAAGAGACCAATTTAACAAAAAATCAGGCAGAAGAATTTATAAGAAATGGGAAATCATTTAATGCTCAAGAAGCCGTGAATTATGGTTTTGCAGATAAGATTCTTGAGTAAGATTTCTGTGACAAAAAAAAGAAGTTGTAGTAGAATGTTAGTAATATAGTTATTACTAACATTTTTTATTTATGAAAATACTTGTTACTGGTGGAGCGGGGTTTATTGGGTCAAATTATATTCATTATATTTTGGAAAAATATCCAGAGGATAAGGTCGTTAATTTAGATGCTCTTACATATGCTGGGAATTTAGAAAATCTTAAAGATATAGAAGATAATTCTAATTATAAATTTGTACATGGGGATATAATGGATGGTGTATTAGTCAATGAGCTTATGAAGGATGTTGATGTGGTTGTGCACTTTGCTGCAGAGAGTCATGTGGATCGTTCGATTAAAGATTCAGCTGCGTTTGTGCGAACAAATATCAATGGAACTTTGATTTTACTTGAAGCTGCAAAAAACAACGGCAATACTCGATTTCATCATATTTCAACTGATGAGGTATATGGTTCACTTGGTAAAGATGATCCTGCATTTAATGAAGAAACAAATTATGATCCGAGAAGTCCGTACAGTGCGTCAAAAGCATCTTCTGACCATTTGGTGAGAAGTTATTTTCATACACATGGATTACCTATTACAATTTCAAATTGTTCTAATAATTATGGTCCGTATCAATTTCCAGAAAAATTAATTCCACTTTTTGTAACGAATCTCATGGATGATAAAAAAATCCCAGTTTATGGAACAGGAGAAAATATTCGCGATTGGTTGCATGTTAGTGATCATTGTAGAGCAATAGATAAAATTGTACGAGATGGAAAAATTGGTGAAACATATTGCATTGGGGGTAATGCAGAAAAAACAAATATTGAAATTACAAACATAATACTTGATGCAATGAATAAAGATCAAAATATGATAGAGTATGTTGAAGACAGGAAAGGTCATGATAAGCGATATGCTATCAATTTTGATAAAATAAAAAAAGAGCTTGACTGGAGTCCTAGTGTTACATTTGAACAGGGGATTGCAGATACTATTAAATGGTATCAAGATAATGAACAATGGTGGAGAAATATTCACAGTGGTGAATATAAAATTAACAATCAACAATTAATATTTAATGCTTAAGTAATATTTATAGAGGCAGTTTAAATAAAAAAATTTCATTTATTTTTTACAAATGTATTAAATATGATATTATTAAGTAAATTAGTAAGATAAGGAAATTATGGAAGTCCAACAATATGGTGATGCTGTAATAGGATCAATAAATGCAGAAGAATTTAATCAGAAGATGCAAAGTGGAGATTATACGGTCATAGATATTCGTACAGAAATGGAGTATCAACAAGAACGTATTGCTGATGTGCCAAATATTAATATTGCCAGTAGAGATTTTGAGGAAAAATTAAATGAGTTAGATAAGGATAAAAAATATTTGATATATTGTTTTAGCGGTAGTAGAACTCAAGTGGCACTAAGGATTATGCAATCACTAGGATTTAAAGAGGTTTATGATCTTAGTGGCGGAATTCAAGTTTGGAAAATGAGTGGTTTTGATACCATATCTTAGAAATATAAATATGAACTTTACAAAACACGAAAAATTAATTATAGCGGTAAACGTCATAGGGGCACTATTTTTTACGGTGCTTTTTGTCTCTAGAGGTAATTATGAATTCATCATTTATATTATAGTTTTAGGCAGTCTCATGGCACTTATCATGGGGACACATAAAATATTTAAATATTCTACTAGTGTTTTGTGGGCATTGACTATATGGTCTTTTGCACATTTAATTGGAGGAGGATTGGAATATGCTCCTGGTGAAGTTTTTTATAAGCTCATGATATTGCCAATTATAGGAGAACCTTATAGCGTGCTCAAATATGATCAGGTTGTACATTTTTATGGATTTTGGGTAAGTGCTATTGTTATGTATTATGTGCTCAAGCCTTCACTTACTAAAAATATTATAAATACGCGCTCTATTATTTTTATTATTGTAATGGCCAGTCTTGGACTTGGAGCCATGAATGAAATTGTTGAATTTGGTGCTACAGTGATTGTGCCAGATACAAATGTGGGAGGATATGAAAACACAGCGATTGATTTAGTATCTGATTTACTTGGAGCGGTTGGTGCTGGGATTTATTTAAGATATAAATATTTTAAAAAATAAATAATTTGTAATAAAATAACTGTGTTTTTACTTTTATTAAGTTATAACACAGTAAAAAATATATGACAGATAAAATTGTCGAGTTATTACAGGAACTTAAAAAAGAGATGAGAGGTTTGCGTTCCGAAGTGCATGAGCTTTCTAATAAAGTTGATGAATTATCACAAGCACCTCAAGAACAGAGCATTAAAACGACACGAGAAAATGTAAATCAATCGTCAAATTATAATTATGGTAGACCATTATCACAATCGGAACAGGATTATATAGATAAATTACATGGTAATGATGATATAAACAATGAAGTTGTGAATTTAAATATGCGAGGGGAATCACCAAATAACTATTTGACAGAATCCACTCCAATACCAGAAACACCAAGCGCTTCAAGATCAGAATTTGAACAATCTCAAAATATTGAACACACACAATTTCATAAAAAATCTGTTGTTGAGAAATTTTTTATATGGCTTTCAAAAGATTGGCCTATGAAGGTTGGAGGGTTTTTTGTGATTGCCGCTATTGGATGGTTTGTGACCTATGCCGCAAGTGTTGGATGGCTGTCAGAGACAGCTAGAGTTGTGCTAGGATATCTGGCTTCTGTGAGTGCTATTGGTTTTGGTGCAATTAGAGTAGATAAAGAAAAGACACAGGGAAATTTATTCCTTATAATAGGAATTGCTGCAATGCTTATTTCAACCCTTGCTGGAATTTATTACGAGATAATTATACATGCTGTAGGAATGTTTGTAATGCTTGTTTCAGTTGGCTTTGTTACACTTATTTCTCTGAAACAAAAAAGTATGTCGCTTACATCTTCAATGATATTTTTTGGAGCTATAATACCATTATTTTTTGCATTTGGGGTTAGCTCTACTACAATTTTTATTTATTTATTTATATTAACTTTGGGTACTCTGTGGGTGGTATCATTTACTTCTTGGAGAGGCTTAACAACCTTGATGCTTGCTGTTGTAGGTTTTTATTCAATTGTATATATAGCTACTGATTTTGGAAACATTGAAAGTATTTACAATATTGTTTTATCTTTTGTTTTTGCTGGAGTATTTTATGTGGCTAATGTATCATCAATTATTAAATCAGAAAAACCAAGCAATTTTGATATTATGACAGCATTAGGGATAGGGACGCTCATGCTTATATGGATATTATCTTTTGCGAGTGCAGAATTTGAGGTGTTTTTCTTATTAATAGCTGTGTTGTTTTTTGCGGGAGCTTCATATTTGATTTTCACTCAAACTGGACGGAAATCTCCAACTGCAATTTATGCTGGAGTTACAGCCGCACTTTTTGCAGTAGCAACGGCATTGCAATTTGATGGACCAGTTTTGGTGACAGCATATTTAGTAGAGACAAGTGCTGTTGCTATTATTACATTATATTTTGTTCGAGCATCTATTAATTCTGGGACACGTTCTTTGCTTACTATAATATGCGCCATACCTGTGCTCATGTCGCTTGGAGCAGTTGCTGAATTATTTGATTACTTAGATAATCATTATAGGGATAGTTTGCTTAATTATATGCCGGAATTATTTACTGTGTTTATGGCATGTATTACTATGTTTGCAGTTGCTATTGCAATACTTAGAGTTACAAATATAGAAAACAAAGAGAATATGACATTTTTTCGTATTTTTGCATATACTGGGGGAATATTTGGTTTATTATTAATTTGGTTTGTGACGCATTTATTTATGGGTGACGATGATGTTGCTACATTTACTGCACTTGTAATATATACAATTGTTGGAGTCGGATTTTATGTAATGGGTGTTAAGGAACGCTATAAACCGTATATGCTTGTTGGGGGATTATTATTTGGGATAGTTGTGGCTAGAGTTTTGTTTGTAGAATTTTGGGATATGGATATTGTAATGAGAATTATAACTTCATTTGTTCTAGGCTCTCTGTTAATTTCAACAGCATTTATTAAAAAAAATAAACTTTAGAAATATGCAAAAGATTATCATATCAGTAATTATTACAATAATTATTTTACCAGGTGCTGTGTTTGCAAGTGCAATGTCTGTGGAAAAAATGTCTCTAGAACAAAAGGGAGAATTTAAATCAGTCGCTACGGTGAAACAAAATGATTTCTTGGTGCCGAAAATGATTGATGTGCCAATTAGTATTGACAGAGATTCTAAGAAATTTGCAATTGTTACGGATTCTACAGGAGTCATAGTTCCATCAACTATAATAAATAAGTCTCAAAAAGCAAAAATAAATTTTAGGGCGAGTGATTCAATGGGTAGTAAGAATGCAAATAACATGGTTGATGGAAATATGAAGACTTTTGCAGAAATGCCATTCGTAGAAGGAGACGAAGAATATGCAATTGTTGATGCCAATGCGGTAGTTCGTGATTCTGTAAATGGTGGAAATGAGGTAATGTATTCACAACAGCAATATAAAGGTGGCGAAGAATCTGATGCAAATACCAATCAAAATGAGGTTGTTATAGATATCAAATCAGATAGACTCTTTAAGTCTGATTCTGTAAAATTTGTATTTGATAAGAATATCCAACGGCCCACTAGAATTAAAATTGTATCAGTACAAAAGGATGGTTCCGAGCGAATTCTTTTGTCAGAGACATTTTTTAGCAATGATAATGTAAATTTTCCAGAAGTAAATACTGATCATTATCGCATAACTTTGCACTACATTAAGCCTTTACGTATTAATGAAATTATTTTTCATGAAAAAGAAGTGCCGAGTACTACTGAAACTTTTGTGCGATTTATAGCTCAACCACAGATGGCATATAATATTTACTACAACACTGTAGACATTGTAAAAACAAAACCCATAGAATTACCAGATTTTAATGTTGGTGTGGTTATGCCAATTTTAAATCTCTCATCAGAAAAAAACAACCCATTGTATAAAAAGGCAGACACAGATAAAGATGGTGTGATAGATAGTGCAGATAATTGTGTAGGTATAGCAAATACAGATCAAGTAGATAAAGACAATAATGGTAAGGGCGATGCGTGTGAAGACTTTGATCATGACGGAATTATAAATGCAAAAGACAATTGCCCAATGAAAGCAAACCGCAGGCAATTAGACACCGATATGGATGGATTGGGAGATGTTTGTGATGAACAGGAGAGTCGTTTCATGGAAAAATATCCATGGATTCCATATGTAGTTTTGGCACTTGTATTTGTAGTTGTTGCAGGACTCATCACAAAAACACTTAAACAAAAATAGTAAATTGCTATTGTCAGTTTTTTACACAGAAAAGTTATGAAAGAAATAAATATTAGAGAAATTAAAAAAATAGCACGAACATATTTTGTTGGAGCAAGTGCGTGTCATGATTGGACGCATGTTGATCGTGTGCGTAATCTCGCATGTACAATTGGTAAAAAAGAGGGTGCAGATATACGTATTATAGAAGCAGCAGCACTCTTGCACGATATTGGTCGTAAAGCAGAATTTGCATGTAAAGGAGAAAATGCTGACGGCACACGTTTTTGTCATGCGCAAGAAGGTGCAAAAGAGACACAAAAAATTCTTGTAAAGCTTGGCGTAGATGAGGAAAATATCGCGCAAATTGCACATTGTGTTGTATCGCATCGTTATCGTAATAATTACAAACCAGAAACACTTGAGGCGAAAATACTTTTTGATGCAGATAAGTTGGATAGCATTGGTGCTGTAGGCATTGCAAGAGATTTTGTGTTTGTGGGACATTTCAACACCATCATGTATACTGGTAATGAAATGGAATTAATCAAAAATGGCAAAAATCTTGATTATACAAAACAAGACTCTGGCGTGTTAGAGTATGAAAAAAAATTAAAATATATTAAAGACAAAATGCTTACTAAAACAGGTAAAGAAATTGCCAGAGAGAGACACGAGTTTATGACGCAATTTTTTGAAAGGTTTTGGGATGAAGTAAATGGATTAAGATAATTATAAATTATGAATGCATTTATAGAAAATAGGATGACTCAAAGAAAAGAAACAAAGTTAGATATTGAGAGTAAAATTACAAGATTTCCAAGACCAAAAGAATATATAACACAATTGCAAGAGCATGGATTGGATAAATATGCAGAGGCCTATAAAAAAGTATTAATTTTTTCTAAATTAATACAAGAAGATGGTGGTAGAGCTTTGCTCGTTGGCGGGAGTGTAAGAGACTATGTTCTTGGGAAAACAGCAAAAGACTTTGATTTGGAGGTGTATGGTTTAGAGCCTCAAAGAGTTGAGAGTATTACGCAAAAAATGGGAAATGTAGCTGATGCCGGCAAGGCTTTTGGGATATTAAAAATATTTTTAGATGAAGGAATTGATATTGATGTATCATTGCCACGAGTTGATTCAAAAAATGGCAATGGACATAAAGGATTTGAAGTTAAATCTGATCCACACATGAGCATTAAAGAGGCTGCTAGAAGAAGGGATTTTACTGTTAATGCATTAGCCGCAGATCCATTAACAGGAGAATTGTATGATTATTATGGTGGAGTTAATGATGCTAAAAATAGAGTATTGAGAGTAACAGATAAAGAAAGATTTAGAGATGATCCTTTGCGAGTAATGCGTGCGATGCAATTTATTGGAAGATTTGGTATGAGCATTGATTCAGATGATGTAAAATTAATGGTTGAAATGTCCAAGGAATTGTCATATTTACCAAAGGAGCGTATAGGTGAAGAATGGAAAAAATTATTGTTAAAATCGGAAAAACCATCCCTAGGTCTCTTATCTGCTTCATCTTTTGGCATATTAGAAGAATTACATAATGAACTTGCAATACTTGAATTGACTCCACAAGAGCCAGAGTGGCATCCTGAAGGAGATGCTTGGGTGCATACAATGATGGTTGTTGATGAGGCTGCAAAGATTGTGCGTAAAAATAATCTAAAAAACAAAGAGGCCATAACAATATTATTAGGAGCTTTGTGCCATGATTTGGGTAAGCCAATTGTTACTAAATATACAGAAGATGGAAAATTCCGTTCATTGGGACATGAAGGTGCAGGAGCTGAACCTACTAAAAAATTTCTTGCAAATCTAGGAATTGATAAAGTTACAATACAAAAAGTTGTCAAAATTGTAGAAAATCATTTGGCGCCGACAACATTTTACATTGAGGAAGTTGTAAAAAAGAATATGATAAGTGATGGCGCTATTAGGCGTTTAGCAAAGCGAATTTATCCAGCAACAATCCAGGAGCTTGTACTCGTTGCTGAAGCTGATCATTTGGGTCGTGGTGAATTTGATGTGGAAGTTAAAGAACAATTGCTTTTATCTGATGATGAGTTTCCTGCATCTGATTGGCTTCTTGAACGTGCACGTAGTTTAAAAGTTGAAGATAGTCGTCCTGCAGACTTAACACGAGGGAAGGATTGGATTTTACTTGGTTATGGACCAGGTGGACCACATATTGGACAGTTAATTGAGATGTCTAATAGATTGAGGGATGAAAAGAATTTGTCTCGTGCAGAAGTATTTGCTTTAGTTGATGATATTGATAATTATGAGAAAGCAATACAAAAAATGCAAAAAATTTTAGATAAATGAATATAAAATATTGTATGATTAAAAATGAACAATTTGATAATTATAAAGAAAAGAAAGAAAAAATTTCATTGGAAATTTTGGAACGTGATGAATTGAAAAAACTTATTTATCAAGATAGTAATATTCCCGATGGTAGATTTGTGGATCCAGATCATGGAGGAGTATTTCATTATTTTGATTTGGACGAAGTAATTAATCCGCTTAATCAGGATAGGATGGTTTTTCCAATAATCAAGGAAAATGATTTGATTGTTGGTATTATTGATATGGAGTATTCTCCAACTCAGGAAAGGGTTGCTTGGGTAAAAGGTGTTTCTGTTGATCCAAAATATCAAGATAAGGGATATAGTTCTAAATTATTAGAAAAAATGTTTGAATATGCTCAACGGAATAATTTGATACTGCAAATTTCTAAATATGGACAGACTGGAGATGGAGAGAAAAAATTACAAAAACCAACTGAGCGATTGGCAAAACAGTATGGGGTTAAAATTATTAATAATAATTAATGTAAAAATATGCAAAAGCAAAAAATTATCTGGATTTTTGGGTTGGTGGTAGTGTTGTTGTTGATATTGGCTTTGTTGGGGATATATAAATTTGATTATTTGAGTAATAAAGGTGGATATGATGTGGATGGTAATAAAATTTACAAAATTGATACAAAAAATGAACTAGAGCAGAAAATAAAACAGAAAAAAGAAGGTATAAAAGATAATTTAGGTGTAAAATTGATTTCTCCAGAGGAATTTAAGAGTAAAGCAGATACTGGAAAGTATGTATTAGTAGATATTAGAACACCAGAAGAATATCAATCTGGACACATTGAGGGAGCGATTAATATCGATTATTATGCACCAGATTTTAAAGAACAAGTTTCTCAGTTAGATAAAAATAAAAAGTATCTTTATTATTGTCGTTCTGGCCATCGAAGTAGAGAGGCAGAAGTATTAGCAAAAACTTTTAATTTTTCAGAAGTTTACGAATTAGATGGAGGAATTAACGCTTGGCAAAAAGTTGGTTTTCAAGTTAAAAAGTAAATTTATAATTTTGTTGAATTATGCAAAAAGTTTTAATTTTAGGTTCAAAGGGGATGTTGGGACAGGAACTGGTCCGTATTTATGAAAATGATGATAATTATGATGTAGTCGCATGGGATAGAAATGATGTTGACGTGACAGATTATGAGCAACTATCACAAAAGGTGATGGATGTGATGCCGGATGTGATTTTTAATGCTGTGGCTTACAATGCAGTTGATGCGTGTGAAGAAGATGCGGATGAATACAAAAAAGCAAAAGAGCTCAATGGTATTTTCCCCAAGCATCTAGCAAAATTATCAAAAGACATAGGTGCAACGCTAGTACATTATTCTACAGATTATGTATTTGACGGCAAACGTCCTATTTACAAAGGTGGAGTGAAAAATCCACGATGTTGTGGACAGGGGTGTGAAGATTGTATGTACATGGGTCCAGAAGAGAAATTACCATTTTTTGCATATCATGAAAACGATGAGGCGCATCCCATATCAAAATATGGACACACAAAGTTGATGGGAGAGGAAAATGTAGAAAAATATGCAAATGATTATTATGTTATCAGGTTATCAAAATTATTTGGCTTGCCAGCTCAGAGCGCTGCAGGAAAGAAGAGCTTTTTTGATGTGATGCTAGAATTGGGCAAGAAAAATGACAGTGTACAAGCGGTTGACGGTGAGACAAGTAAATTTACATATGCACCAGACTTAGCAATGAAAAGTAAAGAGATTGTAGAAGGAAATATGGATAGAGGAATTTATCACGTAGCAAATGAAGGTGCAGTGACATGGTATGATGGTGTAGTAGAATTATACAAAATTGCAGGATTAGATACAAAAATTGAACCAGTACCACCAGAGACATTTCCACGCCCAGCCAGCCGTCCAGCATCATCAGTATTAAAAGTCACCAAAATCGACCACCTCAGACACTATACAGAAGCACTCAAGGAATACTTGAATACAACTGATACCATATAATTGTAGAGAAATTTTATAAACATTTTTATTGCTTTTATAATAAAATATGATTGAAAAAATAATAGAAAAATATGAAAGGATTTGAAATAATGCACAAAGAGCGAGAAGCGCAATTAAAATCACAATTAGAATTTTCTTTTCGTAGTGATGAG
>JALWAF010000081.1:0-8876 GCA_027016355.1 Candidatus Moraniibacteriota bacterium
AAAAGAGGAAAATTGTATTAAAAATACATTTCCTCTTGGTAACCCTATTATGAACTATGCAGCCTTACTTTCGGTAACATTTACTTATGAGCTATAGCGCCCCTCAAAAACCTTTTATTTTAGCGGTTTTTGAGTATTGCAAAAATACAAGTATGCTTGTATGATGGTATTATAGCATAAAATTTAATGGTTTTTATATTTAAAAAGATTCCTGCCCTGCCTGCCGGACAGGCAGGCTACGCAGGAATGACAAAAAAATCTGAATAATTATAATAAAATTATTATGACAAAAGTAAATACAAATGAAAAAGATATAGACAAAATCTTGGACAGAGGTGTATTAAAAGATTTTTTACCTACTAAAGAACAGTTTAAGGAAAGATTGATGAGTGGTGAGAAATTACGTTTTTATATGGGCTTTGATGCCACTGCAAAGGCTTTGCATCTAGGACATGCTCAGAATTTGATGGTTTTAGAAGATTTCCGCAAATTAGGTCATGAAGTCATTTTTCTTATAGGTGATTTCACTGGTATGATAGGGGACCCTAGTGATAAGTCTTCTGCTCGTGTGAAGCTCACACCACAACAAGTTAAAGAAAATATTGCAACCTGGGTAGAACAGGTAAAAAATATTGCTAGTTTTGATGATGAGAAAAATCCATTTTTGATAAAATACAATTCACAGTGGCTTGGAAAATTAAATTTTGCAGAAGTGCTGGAGTTGGCAAGCAATTTTACTGTTCAACAAATGCTTGAGAGGGATATGTTTGAAAAAAGAATGGATTCTGGTACACCAATTTATTTACATGAATTTTTATATCCGCTTATGCAAGGATATGATAGTGTGGCAATGGACGTAGATGTAGAGATGTGTGGCACAGATCAAATATTTAATGCACTTGCGGGACGGACATTAATGCAAAAGATGAAAAACAAAGATAAGTTCGTTATTGCTAATCACTTAATTGCAGATGAAATCACAGGACAACTTATGTCAAAATCAAATGGTACAGGTATATTTTTGGACTTAAGTGTTAAGGATTTATTTGGTGCAGTGATGGCGCAATCTGATGGGATGATTAGACCGCTTGCACTTGGTTGCACAAGATTAGAGCTAGATGAGATTGATGAAATGACAAAAACAGAGAATCCAAGGGACGCAAAGTTGCAATTAGCTTTTGAAATTACAAAGATATATCATGGAGAAGAAAGGGCGACTGAAGCAAAAGAATACTTCATAAATACATTTAGTAAGAAAGAAATACCTGATCACTCAGAAGAAGTGTCTGGACAAAACGGAGAGAAAATGCTAGACTTTCTTATTGCCATTGATGGTGCAACAAGCAAAAGTGATGCTCGAAGAAAGATCGAGCAAGGTGGCGTATCTATTGATGGTGAGAAAATTAAAAATGTTGATTATGCATTACAAACAAAAGATGCTGGAAAAATATTAAAAGTTGGTAAAAAGTTTTTTAGAAAAATTGTTTTTTGACAATAAACAGTGAAGAGGTGCGGGACAGATGAAATATCCAAAAATAATACTAACAAATTTTGAAGAAAAAGTTTTGGTGTGGATTGCAATAGCGCAAAAACAGGGTGCACCAGTTCCAAAAACTGGCTACTCATGGATAACTATTGAAGGAAATTTCGGCATGACTATTGATGCTCCCGATGCTTTGCGGAGCTTACGTAGTTTGGGATTGGTAATATTAAATAGAAAAAATTGCTGGATACTTACCAAAATAGGAGAAGATGTCTTTCGCGAGATATGGGGCAATTTGTTTGTGTTTTATCATGAAAAATAAAGTAAAAAAACAACCTTGTAAATTTACATAGGTTGTTTTTAAATTTTGTTAATTTATATTCATACGCATTCTACGACATTTTTTCAATTTATCATATGAACAATATCCGTATGGATTCATCGTACCATCAGGATGAAAAAATTGATGAAAATTTCTTTTATAATTTGCCCATAATTGGGGAAATGTTCGTTTTAATTTGTTCAACTTATTGGCATGTTTTTGCCATGTGAGTGTTTGCATTGCATGTCCTCCAAAATCAAAAAAGGTAATGGTGTGGCTATAAATACAAGCATAGTTGCCACTGAGCCAAGTAATACAAATAGTAATAAACTTGTTATTATAAATAATATAAAAGGTATTCGTATTGCAATAACATCATATTCAAGCTCTACCTCAGAATAAAATTTGTTTGCTGTTAACTCTGCTAAGTGTAATAATACATAAAATACAATGCCACTGATAAGTCCAATTAAAATATCGTAAATAATATCCATTTTTGCCAAGCTCCTTTTGTTAAATCAACTATTTTAATTTACCAAAAATATAGCACGATTGTATCGGTGGAGCAAGACCTTTAGATACAATAGGTTACATTTAAATTTTTGTTATAAAGCAGAGACGCGATTAATCGCGTCTCTACAAAAATAAGGTTCAACCTTCGGACTCCGAAGGTTGAACCTTGTTGGTATATAATGTGACCTTTATTTTTTCGCAAAGCAGTGGTATTATGTACAAGTGAGTTAGATTATTTTAGATAAAATACTTTTTATGAAGGACAAAATTCAACAAATTAAAGAAGATGCTGTATCAAAGATTGAAGCATCAAAAACTATTGAAGATATTGAAAATGTGAGAATTGCTTATTTGGGTAAAAAAAGTGCATTTAATGAAATACTTAAAGGTTTGAAAGATTTATCACCAGAGGAGAAAAAAGAAATTGGACCGTTGGCAAATCAAACCAAAAAAGAATTGCAACATTTGATAGATGACAAAAAAATGGCGCTTGAGAGTGTAATTGATGAAAAAAAAGAATGGATTGATGTGACTGCGCCAGGAACTAAACATGCACACGGACATTTACATCCACTCAGCATCGTGCAAAGAGATATAGAAAATATCTTTAATTCTATGGGTTTTGAAATTGCAGATGGACCTGATATTGAGAGTGAGTCTTATAATTTTGATGCTATAAATATGCCAGATGATCATCCTGGTCGTGATATGCAAGATACTTTTTGGATTTCACGTGAAGATGGTCGCAAAAAGGGAACGGGCACAGTGATGCGTACTCAGACTTCAGGAGTACAAGTGCGCTATATGGAAAAACACAAGCCCCCATTTAGAATTATTGTGCCTGGAAGGGTATTTCGCAACGAAGCAACAGACGCTTCTCATGAACACACATTTCATCAATTTGAGGCACTTGTCGTAGGAGATGATGTGAGCGTAGCAAACTTCTTATACATCGCAGAAACATTTTTCTCAGAGTTTTTTGGTCAAGAGATTAAAGCACGACTCAGACCCAGTTATTTCCCATTTGTAGAGCCTGGATTTGAGTTTGACATCTCTTGTACAAATTGTGGAGGTAAGGGTTGCTCAACCTGTTCACAAACTGGTTGGATAGAAGTAGGTGGAGCAGGAATGGTACATCAAAATGTGTTTGAAGCAGCAGGATATGAAAAAGATAAATATCAAGGCTTTGCCTGGGGCTTTGGACTAGAGCGACTAGCAATGATGAAATATAAAATTAATGACATCAGATTATTTCACAGTGGAGACGTACGGTTTACTCGACAGTTTTGAATTCAGTAACCAGTAATCAGTAACTAGTAATCAGATAAAATGGAAGAGATAAAGAATTTTTATGATTTGAATGCATGGAAAAAAGGACATAACCTTGCATTAGAAATTTACAAGATAACAAAATCATTTCCAAAAGATGAAATCTATGCAATAACTAGTCAATTAAGACGAGCATCTAGTTCTGTTACTGCGAATATAGCTGAGGGCTTTGCAAGATATCATTTCAAGGATAAAGTAAGATTTTATTATAATGCTAGAGGGTCAGCTACTGAAATACAAAGTTTTCTTTTATTAGCAAAAGATTTAGGTTATATTAATTTTCAGACATGTAAAAAATTAGGAAAAGATGCTAATGAAGTTGGTAAATTGATAAATGGATTAATAAGGTCAATAGAAAATCAAAATAAGTAATTATTAAATTACTAGTTACTGATTACAGGTTACTAGTTACTAAATTATAATATGAAATACAGTTACAATTGGCTCAAGGAATTGAGTGGAACAAAAAAGAATGTTGATAAAGTTGCAGAGTTATTTATGACTCACAGTTTTGAAGTTGAAGGTGTGGAAGATTTATCTGAGGGACTTCAGAATGTTGTTATTGGTGAAGTAATGACAAAAGAAAAACATCCTGATGCTGATAGGCTAAATGTTGCTACTGTAAATATAGGCAGTGAGGAACTACAGATTGTTTGTGGTGCGCCAAATTTGGAAGTTGGACAGAAAGTTCCTGTTGCTTTGGTGGGTGCAAAATTACCTCATCCTGAGAAAGGATATTTTGAAATTAAAAAAAGTGAAATTCGTGGTGTAGAGTCCAATGGAATGATTTGCGCTGAGGATGAACTTGGGATTGGTGCTGACCATGATGGTATTATGGTTTTGGACGGCGATGCTCCTGTTGGTGAAAGTTTTGCTAGTTATATGGGACTTGATGACCAGATTTTGGATATTGATATTTTGCCAAATCGTGGACATGATTGTCTAAGTTATGATGGTGTGGCAAATGAATTGCGAGCTTTGGAAGACAATACCATGAAACGCTCACTTCTAGTTCCTCTTCCAGATGTAAATGGGGATTTGGATGTATCCATAAATACACCTAAATGCAATAGATATATTGGTGCAAAAATTGATAATATTGAGATTAAAGAATCGCCTAATTGGTTGAAAGCTAGATTGCAAGCTTCAGGTATATCTCCAAAAAATAATATTGTAGATATTACGAATTACATAATGCTTAAAACTGGGCAACCCCTACATGCTTTTAGTGCGGATGTGGTGGATAAAATTGAAGTGCGTCAAGCAAATGATAAAGAAAAAATAACATTGTTAGATGATGTCGAACTAGAACTTGATGCTGACGACATTGTCATCACAGATGGAGAAAATTCAATTGCACTAGCCGGAGTAATGGGTGGAAAAAACAGTGCAATTTCAGATGAAACAAAAAATATTATATTGGAGTCAGCTTCTTTTGATGCAACTTCAATTAGATTTACACAGCGTAAATATAATTTACAAACAGATGCAGCTTATAGATTTGAGAGAAATCTAGATCCAAACTTATCTCAAGTTGCTATTGCGGAAGCAATTGAACTCATCAAAGAATTAACTAATGGGGAAGTAACAGCACTAAATGATGTATATCCTAAGCCACTTAAACCATGGACTATCAAATCTTCTATGGCCAAAGTTAATAAATTATTAGGTATAGAGATTTCACAAGAGCAACAACAAAATATTTTAGAAAGATTGGGAATGCAAGTTGAGATTATTGATGAAGACATTATGGAGGTAACCGTGCCTACTGTGCGATTGGATATAAAAACTCAAGAAGATATCACTGAAGAAATTGGACGAATGTATGGTTATGATAAGATAACGCCAAAGCCACTTGAAAGTGCTGTACAAACTCCAACGCGTAATGAAGAGAGGTTTTTTGAGAGAACTTTGAAAGATGTCTTTGTATATGGTGGTTTTGATGAGGTACGTAGTTATTCTTTTGTGTCTGTAGATGATGTACAATCAATTGGACTTGATGATGAAAACCACATTACACTACTAAACCCAGCAAATCCAAATCAGGCTCTAATGCGCAGAACCCTAATGTCTCATCTATTGCAACATGCAAAAAAGAATATGAGTTATTTTGATCATGTTCAGATTTTTGAAATTGGACGAATATATGATCCAATAGATAATGCATTACCGGATGAAAAGTTAGTTTTGGGTGCTGCGATTTTATCAAAAGATCAGAGAGGTTCACAATTCTTTGAATTGAAAGGAATGCTTGAAACATTGTTGGATAGAATAAACATTGGACAATATTACTTCGACAGTGAGTTTGATGCAAATGTTCAACATCTGCCAAATTTACATCCATCCAGAAGAGCGTTAATCAAAATGGAAGATGGTACAATTTTGGGTTGGATGGGTGAAATAGACAAAAAAGCAAATAAATATTTTGGATTTAAGAAAAATCGTGTTGTGTATTGTGAATTAGATATTTCAACAATGATGCAAAAAGTAGAATCAGAAAACTTTTTTGAACCCTTGGCTAAATTTCCTTTTATATCTAGAGATTTGTCTATGATAGTAGGAGATAGAGTGCGTGTAGGTGATGTAGAGCGAGTTATATATGCTACTGGTGGTGAGCTCATAAAAGATGTTGATTTATTTGACTTATACAAAAATGAAGAAACAGGTGAACGCTCAATGGCGTTTCATATAATCTTTGGCGCAAAAGACAAAACACTTAAAGCAAAAAATGTAGATGATAAAATTGCTATTATTATAGAAGCCTTAGAAAACGAAATTGATGTTGAAATAAGGAAGTAAAAAAGAGTATGTTTGAAAATGGATTTACTAAAATGAGGCAGGACAAGAATAGAGAAGTTCCTGACAATGAGAAAATCGAAAATACTTTGACGCAAAATGGTTTTGAAAAAATAGCTAGTATTTTTTCAAAACAAAAAATAGATCAAAATGAATTGGTAGAAATTGCCCAGCAAGATTTTTGGCTTTCGGTACTAGAAGATATTTCACGACAAACTGATGAGGAAATTACACCAAAAGATGTCAGGGCACATCTCATTACAAAACTTTTTAATATACCACAAGGTTGGACATCTGGTTTATCGACTAAAAAAGAAAATGGGACTAACGGTAAAATTGAGCAAAAACGACTTCACCCAGAACTGGATAAATTAATAGCGACCTACTTTACCAATAATACAGCTATTCTAACACGGATAAATGATGAGGAGCCTGTAGTCAGTACCGACTTTCGAGATTTCCCAGGAATTGATGATACTTTAGAATTATTTAAAAAAGAAGTCGAGCAGTTAGATTCTGGTAAAGAAATAGGTATGAAAATCTATACCATTCTCAAGAAAGAACGAACTCATTTACACAATAGTGATAAAAAAAATACAGATGTCTTTAATACTATTACAAATAGACCACAAATTAGAGATAGAACCGTTGAGTTCGCATATTTGCCAGGTGGCGTCCCTGTATTTCTCAGGGGTTACATACACACAAAACAATGGCAATCAATTCATGGAAAACATTTAGCTAATACTTACAAAGACGTTGATTACGTTGCAATAGAAGGATTTTCCAACTGTGAGATTGGTGATTCATTGGTTTGTCAATGGATGGATGCAAAATCTCAAGACGGTGCTTATGATAAGTTGATGAGAGATCTCGTTGCAAGTGGATTTAATGGGTTATTTTGTGAAATAGATGCACGTAATACTAGTAAAATAAATTTTGACTCTTATCCAGATACGGAGGATGAATGGCATGAAATAGAATTACCAGATATATTTTATGAGCATTATTTTCTTTATTTAAAGAGAGAAGATCCCAGATTTATAAAAAAGGTAAATTCTTGGCAAAAATTAAAAGAACTAATGTTGGCTCAAGTTACAATAAGTTCTACTGTTGCGGATCTTCAACAAACGATATATTCAAATACAAAAGAGTGGAATGCATCATTGGGTATTTCAGATGAATTAATGTCAACAACATTACCAACAGGCAATGAGTTAGGGCAAGGTGCTTTTACAGATGCTTTAGCGGCTCTTAAATTACACATTTTAGCACAAAATATGAATATAGGAAATATCAAAAAAGGTATTGTTGTAGATTTTGAGGGGGCAAATCATATGGCGATGAAATCTTTTTATCTAAAATTTCCTCAGTATGCAGCAGAAATAGTATTACGAACAATATACGAGCTTATGGCAAATCATGTAAAGAATAAGTTATCCAAAGAAGATTTTGCCAAAGGTAAAAATAATCCAGATAATTTAAAATACATCGTGGAGATGTTGGACGAGCCACGCTGGACTGATTTAATAGCGGAAATTTCACGCATCCCTATGGCCTATGTAGAAAATGACCCTGATAAAACAGTTGAGATTGGTCCAAATCAAAAGAAAATGAAAAAATATGATAAATTAGATGGAGGGTTTGCCCAAGATTTAGATACTGACATTGTTTGGGCACTTTTTGATGATAAATATATACAATCACAGATTGAATCTACAAAAAATAAGCAAAGATAAAAAATGTTGTATAATGTGAATTATCACTTTTACCGTTCTTTGTGCTATAATTTATGATATTGATTTTTAATGAAATAATTATGAAAAATTTACAAAAAGCAGATAAACAGGTATACAAAGCAATTCAAGGAGAATTAAAGAGGCAAGAAGAAGGATTGGAACTTATCGCTTCAGAAAATTATGTTTCCAAAGCTGTGCTAGATGCACTCGGGAGTGTGATGACAAATAAGTATTCAGAAGGTTATCCAGGTAAACGATATTATGGTGGTCAAGAATTTACGGATCAAGTAGAGCAATTGGCAATTGACAGAGCTAAAAAACTCTTTGGTGCTGCTCATGTAAATGTACAGCCTCACTCAGGTGCTCCTGCAAATATGATAGTTTATAGTGCATTACTTGAGCCGGGTAACACGGTGCTTGGTATGGATTTGGGTCATGGTGGACATCTCACACACGGTCATCCTGTGACACTCAGTGCCAAAATTTATAATTTTGTGCGTTACAAGACAAAAGAAGATGGCACAATTGATTATGATGAATTATTAACAATGGCAAAAAAGCATAAGCCAAAAATGATTTTGGCTGGTTTTTCTTCATATTCTCGCAATCTTTCTTATTCAAAATTTCGTAAAATTGCAAATGAAGTAGGTGCGATTTTAATGATGGATATGGCGCATATTGCGGGGCTAGTGGC
>JALWAF010000081.1:8886-10623 GCA_027016355.1 Candidatus Moraniibacteriota bacterium
GCTGGAGGCGTGCTTACAAATCCCGTAAAATATTGTGACGTTGTAACAACTACAACTCACAAAACTCTGCGAGGTCCTCGTGGCGGAATGATACTTTGCAAGAAAAAATATGCAAAAGATATTGACAAAGCAGCATTTCCCGGATTTCAGGGTGGACCTCATATGAACAATACAGCTGCAAAGGCGGTGGCCTTTGGAGAAGCCTTAAAACCAGATTTCAAAAAATACGCTCAAAATATTTTGGACAATGCTAAAGTTTTATCTCAAGCACTGGAAGGATATGGATTTCATATTTGCTTTGGCAAAACTCAAAATCATATGATGTTAATTGATACAATTAAAAGTAAAAATTTATCCGGAAAACAAGTGGAAACTGCACTGGATAGTGTAGGAATAACATTAAATAAAAACATGGTACCAGATGAAACTAGAAGTGCATTTGATCCAAGTGGAGTGAGGTTAGGTGTGCCAGCAGCTACAACTCGTGGCATGGGTGTGGATGAAATGTTGAAAATTGCTAGTTGGATAAATGATGTTTGTGATAACATAGATAATCGAAAACAGCTCAAAAAAATTGCAAAAGAAGTCAAAAAAATGTGTAAAAGTTTTCCTGTTTATAAATAAGTAGCATAATTAAAATAATTTGACTATGTAAAATATTTATAGTAACTTAATGAAAGTTCTTATGACAAATAATAAAGTACAAAAAAATAAAGGTGCAAAAATGAAAGGTATAATTCTTGCAGGTGGTACAGGCTCACGACTTTGGCCTCTTACTGCTCAAACATCTAAACAGATGTTGCCAGTTGGTGGTGTTCCAATGATTTTTCATCCGCTAAATGTATTGATCAAAGCTGGTATTACAGATATTTTAGTTATTGTTTCACCAGAACACAGTGGTAAATTTATGAATATGCTTGAGCCGTTATTAAGGCCTCATGGGATTAATATTCTCTCAGGTATTCAAGAAGTGCCGGCGGGGTTGCCAGAAGCGTTTACAATTGGTGCGCCTTTTATAGGTGATGATAATGTGACTCTTATTTTGGGAGATAATATTTTTGAGGACACTAAAACAATCACAACTGCTATCAAGAAATTCAAAAATGGCGGTCATGTGTTTGCAAAAAAAGTAAATGATCCTGAACGTTTTGGAGTTGCTACAGTGAATGAAAATAATGTTGTTACAAATATTGTAGAAAAGCCAGAAAAACCAGAGAGTAATTTGGCAGTGACAGGTGCATATATTTATGACAATGATGTAATTGAGGCTGCTAGAAAATTGAAAGCTTCTGATAGAGGCGAGTTAGAAATTGTTGATTTGCATAATTTTTATTTGCAAAAAGGTGAATTGCAACTAAGTAAACTTTCTGGTGCATGGTTTGATGCTGGCACCAAAGATTCTCTCAGAGAAGTGGATGCTTTTGCTGCAAATAATAATTTTGTTGATGATTTTGATCCAATTTTAGTAAATGCTTTAGAGAGAGGATTTGCGCATAACAAAGCCATGGGAAAAGCTCAACTATTGGCTTGTAAGGATGTAAATTAATCATTTTTCAAAAGACGATTTTTAACTTTGCAAAATCGTCTTTTTACTTATACAATATATAAGTACTATAATTATATAACTAAACAAAAATATGAAAATTAAAAAAGCAATTTTACCTGTAGCAGGTTTTGGAACTCGTTTTTTACCTGCAACTAAGGCACAACCTAAAGAGATTTTTCCAGTTGTAGATA
>JALWAF010000082.1:0-4987 GCA_027016355.1 Candidatus Moraniibacteriota bacterium
CATACATAAATAAATACTGCGGCAAGTACTAAAATGATGATTGTTGTTATTATTACTGCCTTTAACTGTTGGGAGAACATGTTTACTTTTTTATAGTTTATTTTTTTGTTTTTTTATTATACCATAACATACATCAATTGTGTACAATTAACTCTCCTTAAATTTAATAATAGTTACAATACTTGTATAAAATAACTTACAAAAATTCTTAATATTATTTAACTTCTAACATCATTGTTAGAGAATATTATTTTAGAATGTAATGTTATATATACAATATACATCTATCGTAATTTTATATTTCCTCTCATTTTGATATTACCTCTAGCTTTAATTTGCCCCGTTGTTATTGCACTAGAACTTTTAGTTGTAAAACTTGTTTCTGTTCCATAGCCTGTATCTCCAGAATTAGTTGCTTTAGCTCTTACATAATAGGTAGTGTTTGGTGTTAAGCCAGTCATAACACAAGAGTAATTTCCTACTCCTCCTATTCCAGCTGAACATTGATTAGTATAACTTCCACTGGTTGTTCCCCACTCTATGAATCTTTCAGGGTCTTCATTACCAGTGTCAGTAAGATTTCCGTTACCAGTAGCAGAAGTACCATCAATACCAGTAACAGAACCACTGCTAACAGTTGGTGCAACAGGTGGACATTTTCCAGCATCATTTATTGTCCAGCTGTATGTATCAATAATGTGTTGTCTTTGAGTTTCAGAGGCACAATAATGAGCAGGGGAATCTAATTGAACATTGTTTTGCAAAGAAGGCAAAGCATCCCAACCGATTAGAGTATCGTCATAATTTGTAGTAGACATGCCAGAATTAGAAAACATATGTGTCATATCGGTTACTTGTTTTACATCCCAAGAACCTAAGTCTTGATTAAAATCAAGATCTCTATTAAACATACTACGCATACTTATCACACTGGAAGTATCCCAGAAACTAATATCTTGGTTAAAATGATTAAAGCTGTAAGGATGAGCAAACATATATGACATATTTGTTACATTGGAAGTATCCCAAGAACCAATGTCTTGGTTGAAAGAAGAGGCGCCATAAAACATCTCGCGCATATTCGTAACACTAGAAGTATCCCAAGAACCGATGTTTTGATTAAAGGTAGAGGTAGAGGTAAACATGTATGACATATTCGTTACATTGGAAGTATCCCAAGAACCAATGTCTTGGTTGAAAGAAGAAGCGTCACGAATCATGCTGTGCATATCCGTCACATTAGAAGTATCCCAAGAGCCGATATTTTGGTTGAAGACAGAAGCGGAATAAAACATATATGACATATTTGTTACATTGGAAGTATCCCAAAATCCGATGTCTTGATTAAAATTAGAAGCGTCACTAAACATCCATGACAAATCAGTAACTCCAGACAAATCCGGACTATCCGTTGCCCAATCTGGTACTGCTCCGCCACCATTATTTACAGCTGTAGCAGAATTTAAATTAGAACAACCTCGAAAAGCATTCTGCATTGATGTCCAAATTCCTGTACCCCATTGATTGACGCTGAGAATTTTTTCCCTGTCCCCACTGTTGTTAAAATATATTCTAGGAAATCCTGTTTTTGCTCCAGTATTATCTTTAATTCTAATTGTATAGGTTCCGGCACTGCCATAATTACAAGTGTAATTTCCACTTTGAGCTGTTGCTTCATTAAATCCATCATTATCACAATCTACGTTGTAGTTATATCCTCCACCAGTTGTAGGAATAGTGAATTGAGTATCAGATGATGAACCTGTATTATCTGTTTTTACTGTTATGACAAAGTCATTTCCTGTACAATCCTTCCCTGCATCATTAATTGTCCAACTATAGGTTGTAATAATGTGTGTTCTTTGGGTTTCGGAGGCACAATAATGAGCAGGAGAATCTAGTTGAACATTGTTTTGTAAAGAAGGCAGAGCATCCCAGCCAATTAGAGTATTGTCATAACTGGTGGTGGACATACCAGAATAAGCAAACATATTTGTCATATTGGTAACATTCCCTACTTGCCAATTACCTAAATCTTGATCAAAGGCGGAGGCGTTGCGAAACATATATGACATATTTGTAACGTTGGCAGTATTCCATGAGCTGATGTCTTGGTTGAATGCGGAGGCGTAGACAAACATCCAATGCATACTTGTCACATTAGTAGTATCCCAAGAGCCGATGTCTTGGTTGAAGGCGGAAGCGGACCAAAACATAGATGACATATTTGTCACATTAGTAGTATCCCAAGAGCCGATGTCTTGGTTGAAGGCAGAAGCGGAGTGAAACATATGTGACATATCTGTAACTGCTGCTGTATTCCAGGAGCTGATGTCTTGGTTGAAGACGGAGGCGAAGGAAAACATTGTTGACATATCTGTCACGCTAGACAAATCCGGATTATCTGTCGCCCAATCTGGAACTGCTCCTCCTCCGTTATTTACAGCCGCAGCAGAATCTAAATTGGAACAATAATAAAAAGCATTTGCCATTGAAGTCCAAATTCCTGTACCCCATTGATTAACGCTGAGGATTTTGTCTTTATCTCCAGAATTATTAAAATAGATTCTAGGAAACCCTGTCTTTGCTCCACTGTTGTCTTTAATTCTAATGGTATAGGTTCCGGCACTGGCATAGTTACAGGTATAATTTCCCGTTTGAGCGGTAGCTTCATCAGTTCCATCATTATCACAGTCAACATTATAGTTATATCCACCACCATTTGTAGGAATAGTAAATTGAGTATCAGATGAAGGTCCAGGATTATCTGTTTTAACTGTTATTACAAAATCATCTGCTGGAGCTGCAAATGTATTGTATGGTATGAGGAAAAACATACTCATAAACAAGATTGCGCAGACAATATGTAAATGTGCGATTGATTTCGTAAAGAAATGTATATTTTTTTTATTATTGTAAGGCATGTAAGTATATATAATGTTTGTATTTTTCTTTATTATACATGTTTTGTTTATAAATTACCACCCAAATTAAATACTATAAAGCAAAAACTTCAAAAATATTTTACTATTCGTATTTTTTATCATTCATTCCAAAAAATATTATTTAGTAAGGACAAGATGTCTATATGCCTGTCCAAAATATTAAACACACAAATAAACCTGCCCATCGGACAGGCAGGTTTCTTGAATGACTAAATTATTTAAATTATATTATTAAAATATAAGCACAATTAATTTTATGCGCTTTTACGATTTGCTTTAATACGATCATTTTCTGTTAAATATTTCTTTCGTAATCGTACATTTTTTGGTGTAATTTCTAGATATTCATCATTTGACATTATCTCCATACCTTTTTCAATCGTTATTGGAATTGGTGGCGTTAGATTTAATGCATCATCACTTCCACTTGCTCGCATATTTGTAAGATGTTTTCCTTTTATCGGATTTACTGTCATTTCATCTCCTCTTGATGTATTTCCAATTACTTGACCTTGATATACTTGTGTGCTTGCTCCGATATATAAGGCACCTCGTTGTTGTAAATTTGCCAATGAAAAACCGAGTGCTTTTCCAGTTTCTCCTGACACCATTGACCCGACTGATCGCCTTTTAATTTCGCCAACAAATGGACGAAATTCTAGAAATTGAGTTGATAATATACCTTCTCCCTTTGTATCAATAATAAACTCATTTCTATACCCAAGTATTCCGCGCGTAGGTATTTCAAAAAGCATCCTAACACCATCTTGCTCATGCTTCATGTCTGTCATCACACCTTTTCGTTTCCCAAGTTTTTCAATAATTGCACCAGAATATTCTTCTGGTACTGTAATTGTCATTTCTTCAAATGGCTCTTGTTTTACACCATTAATTTCCTTTATAATTACATGAGGTTGTGAGACTGCAACTTCAAATCCTTCTCTGCGCATATTTTCCAAAAGCACTGCAATATGCAATTCACCACGACCAGAAACTGTAAAATTCTCTCCTGTAAAATCAACCCTCAATCCAACATTAACTTCAAGTTCTTTCTCCAATCTCTCGCGAATCTGTTCTCTAGTAACAAACTTACCTTCTTGACCTGCAAAAGGAGAATCATTAACCAAAAATTCCAATGAAATTGTAGGTTCATCAACTGTAATGGCTGGCAAGATTTCCGCATCCTCATTTTCACAGATAGTTTCACCAATATCTATATCATCAATTCCAGCAATCATAACTATATCTCCTGCAACTGCCTCAGAAACTTCTTTTTTCTCAACTCCTTCAAATGTTAAAATTTTAATAATTTTTGATTGTCTCGTTTTTTTATTTTGTGCTTTTACAAAAACTGGACCAATTCCAACTTTGCCTTCATAAATACGAGCAACTGCCATTCGTCCCAAAAAATCATCATAAGCGAGTGAAAAAGACTGCAACCTAAAAGGAGCTTCTGTATCATTTGGAGCAACTTCCACATGTTCAATTATAGCATCAAGAAGAGGTGTCATATCCTTACTATCATCTTTGGGATTATTTTTTGCAATTCCCTCTCTAGCAATTGAATAAATAATATTAAAATCTAATTGTTCATCGCTAGCTCCCAAATCCAAAAATAATTCATAAATTTCTTCTTCAACTTCACCAAGTCTAGCTGCTGGTTTATCAATTTTATTTATAACTACAAGTGGTTTGTGTCCTATTTCCAATGATTTTTTCAAAACAAATCTAGTCTGTGGCATTGGCCCCTCTTGAGCATCTACAACCAAAACAACACTGTCAATTGAACGAAGTACACGCTCAACTTCACTACCAAAATCAGCGTGTCCCGGAGTATCCACGATATTAATTTTTGTCCCCTTATATTCTACTGCTGTATTTTTTGCATAGATTGTAATTCCACGTTCTTGCTCAATGGAATCACTATCCATACTTCCATCAGAAGATGCCCCCGTTTGCTCCATCACAGCATCAGTAATAGTAGTCTTTCCATGATCAACATGTGCAATAATTGCAATATTTCGAATATCCATAATAATAAA
>JALWAF010000082.1:4997-9348 GCA_027016355.1 Candidatus Moraniibacteriota bacterium
ATGTTTGTATAATATGCAATAAAATTTTTATAAAATCAAGAAAGGTTAAAAGAAAAAATTAAATTATAAAATTATTTCCTTTACCTTAATATGATATCATTACCTCTTTAATGCATCAACAAGTCCTTTGAATTCTATTTTTGCAGCACACACCACTTCATCCGCACCTCCATAATATATATACAAATCATCACCCATAAGCACTGACCCACAAGAAAATACAGTACCTGGACGCAGTCCTTTATTTTCATAATCTGCTTTTGGTTCAAGTATAGGATAGTCAAGGCGCGCTGTTAATTCACTTTTACTTAAATCAAACATGGCAGCACCAAGTCTATATTGACCATCATGACTAGAAAGAGCATGGTAAATTAATAGCCATTCATTTCCTACTTTTATTGGCGGACCAGCAATTCCAACTTTTTCACTATCCCATAAATCAGGTCTTGAACACATTACACTACGTCCACCCAGTGTACGACCTTGCTTAAAATCAAGGTCTTCTACAAAATCTAGCCAAATAGTATGTTTAAGTCTATGAAAAAACGCATATTTTCCATTTATTTTCTCTGACACAAGACATGCATTTTTATCATCCATTCCTTCTGGTGAAATGAGTATTGGCACAGTCCAATTCTTCCATTTCTCAGCACGGAAATCACTTTTAGCAATTGATGTAAATGCGACACGTGCAGGACCATGTCCATTATACGCTGTGTAACACATATAAAACCTATCATTAATTTTTGTAATACGTGCATCTTCACAGCCTGAAAAACCAGGTTCCTCACGAATTTCTTCTGGAATACGTGGCACATAAATTGGCTTATCACTTTTTTTTGTAATATGAAAACCATCCTTTGTCTGAGCATATCCGATAACCGATGTATCATCATCATTTTGTGCACGATATAATATATGTACCTTACCATCATCGTAAATAGCTGTAGGATTTAAAACATATTTTGATTCCCAATCCCCATTGTGTGTTGGTTGCAAAATTGGATTTCCTTCAAATCGTTCAAATTCTATTCTTTCTTCACTTTCATCTTTACATTCTTCACTATCTTTTAATTTGATAAAGCCTAACAATTCTTTTAATGATAACGTAGCAACAGCACACACTGTATCTGCAGCACCATAGTATAACCTCAATTCATCTCCATCTCTTAATAATCCAGAAGGAAATGTAATCTGTGGCACAACACCATATTGCTCATATATTTCCTCTGGCTTAATTAATGGTTTAACACTTCTGCCAATAACATTCACAGGATTATCTAACTCAAGTAATGCAGTCTCAATACCAAAAATTGGATGCTCTGTTCTATAATTTCTGATGTATGAATACATGATTAACCAACCATCTTTCGTCTTAAGCGGAGGCGTGCCTACTTCTATATGGTCATCAAGTGAACGTTGGAAATGTAGAGTATTAGCATTCATATTTTTCTTCCAATGTACCCAATATTCTCTATCCCACAATTGCTCTGGTGTATCAAATTCTGCAATCATAATTTTCACTGGCGGTTTATCTGTGTTCATTGTAAACATTGCAACTATCTTACCGTTTATGCGCTCTGGAAAAATGACCATTGCTTTTGAATTGAAATCCGTTACCAAATGCTTTGATTCAATAGTTTTAAAATCTTTTGTAATTGCAACAGCTATCTTTATCCCGTCTGGCGAATGTGGAAAATCTGAAAGAGCTGTATACGTAATATAATATTTATCATCAATTTTTGTCACACGAGGATCTTCACAACCATATTGCTCCCAATCTTTCTCTGGTTTTATAAGTTGCACACGTTCGGATGCAAAATTATATCCATCTTCACTATGAACATATCCAATAGTTGAAAGTTCCATTGTTTGATCTTTGTGTTTTTCCTTAAAAGATAAAGCTCTATATAATAAATGATATCCCCTTTCATCCTTAAGCGGACAACCGTTAAAAACTGCTTGAGCCTCCCATGGATGCGTTTTATCTGGACCAAGAATTGGATTATTTGGATAACGTTTTACTGTAATGTCTTTACAATTCATAATATTTTAATTAATTTATTATCATTCTAAATTCAGTGTTTTGTTTTAAGCTGTTTAAAAGTTGCTGCAATGGCGCTGTTGCTACACACACAAATTTATCAGCTCCTCCATAATATACAAATACCTGTTCATCTTTTATGACTGCACCACAAGAATATACCACACCCCATTTATGTCCCTCATTTTCATATTGTTCCTTTGGTTCTAAGATTGGTCCACGTGATCTATATAATTCTTGTGTTGGATCTTCTAAATCAAGTAACAAAGCACCAAGTCGATAACGATCAGGATTATTATGATCCATTGCATGATAAAACACGAGCCACCCATCACTGGTTTTAAGTGGTGCAGGTCCAACGCCACGAAACCAACTATCCCATTTGCGTGATGGATCAATTGGTCTTGTGTTATTACTATTTATAAATATATGTCCATCCAGCTCATCTAAACTATCAAAATAATCAATCAAAATACTAGGTGTAAAACTGTGCATTATTGCAAATTTTCCACCAATTTTTTCTGGAAATAATACCCAATTTTTGTTTATCTCTCCCGGTGGTGAAATGAGTACTGTTTTTTTCCATTTCCATCTTTTATTTTTGAAATCTTCAAAATTAATTGACGTTAATCCGACACGCACAGAACCCCATCCATCAAATGCGGTAAAAGTCACATATATAATTCCATCAATTAAAACGGCGCGAGGATCCTCGCACCCACCGCCACTGTTATTGCCAGAAGTATATAATGTTGGTGGTGAAAATGGCATTTTTATTGATGGTGTTTTTCTCTGATAAATGCAATTAGTTAATCTGTCTTTGATGGTTACGCCATCTACAGTCGAAGCATATCCCCATACCGACATCATATCATCACCGTCAGCTCTATATATTATATGTATTACTCCATCACTTTCAATAGCTGTTGGGTTATATGTTGCCTGAGATTCCCATGTATGCCCATGTTTTTTTCTTGGTTTCAAAATTGGATTTAATTCAGAACGTTTAAGTTCAAAAGGTGTCTCATTTAATTGTTCATCTATGATATCTGGTGTTTTTTCTACCTCTTTAATATCAGAATCATGTTTGTAAAAATGTCGCACAAGGAACATTTCATCATTTTTATCAATCCAATATGATACAAAATATTCATCAAAAATTGCTACTCCAAATAATGTTGCTGTATTGTTTTTTGTATTGTTTGTTTTATAAATAGGTTCTTTTGATTTCCATAGTAATTTTGTAGGATCTCCATAATCAAAAAGTGCACCATATAATTTATATTGTGAAATATTCTCTTGATCCTTATATACTTCTGCATACATTACGAATACACCATCTTGTACAACTTGTGCCTCCATAACTAATAACTCACTATCGTCACCAGCAGTGGTAATTAAATCTTTTTTTGTACGTTTCCAAGTTTCAAAATCTTCTGATACATACAATCGCAAAGCATCGCCACCACTGTACATAATATTGCGTCCAGCATACAAATAATCTGAAACAATTTTTGCATTACCATCATTCAATTTTAATGAACTTCGTTTTTCCCAATCAATTAGATTTTTTGACCGTGCAATGCATAATTGTTCCTCATCACATAATTTATATGTAAGGTAATAATTTTTTCCATCTTTTGATACATGAAAAGAAGTGCACTCATCAAAATTATCAGATGGACCATTGATATTAACTATTTTTGCATTTGAAGCTTTTGTTTTAAAAATAATACCATCTTCACTTTCACGTACTACAAACTCACCATGATTCATTTCTTCATCACTACATACAAAAATATAAGATTTATCATCAATCAACGCAGACCCTAAACCGCGAAGAGTATTTTTATTTTTCATTTTTTACTATAATTGTTTTGAGTAAATTTATATATAATTATATTATAAATCTACACATACAAAAAAACAATAAAGCCTCATTTTACTAAATATCTTAATTGTTCAAGCATAATACATGCATTATGATAACATTCGATATTATGATTAACGCAAAAGTTAATTACATTATCATTTTCACTACCAGGTTGTAACCATACTTTTGTAATGCCTAGTGCTATCACATCTTTAATGATAACTTCAGTAACTTGTGGTGGTACAACAAAAATTACTACGTCAATCTTTTCTGGGATTTCAGCAACATCTTTATATACATTTTGATTAAGTATTTTTCCGCCCTTTGGATTAACTGGTAGCACATGAAATCCAGCATCAAGTAAATTTTCCAATACTTTGTATCCATATTTTTCCTCATTAGCTGATGCTCCTATGAGTGCATATGTATAATTC
>JALWAF010000082.1:9358-10543 GCA_027016355.1 Candidatus Moraniibacteriota bacterium
TCTTATTTATAAAATTATTCATTTATTTTTGTTTTATTTTGTTAAAGGTAAAAACATTTTTATACATAATACTACAAAAATACCTTCTTTATATTTGTAATGATACTAAAAGAAACTTAATTACATATTATCAATTTCTCTTGAAATATTTTTTGTCATTGCTCCAAAAGTAATTGAAAATATTCCTCCTAGCAAAATCAAAAATGCTAATAACCACACAAATCCTATTGCAACACCTTCTTTGAAGAAAAACATTACAAATCCTATTGCAATATCAATAAGTGCCACTGAGAGTATTTTCTTAATATTTACCAAGCCATTCAAAATAAAACTAAACCCTATAACATAAATGATAAAAGTCACTAAAAAAGTCGTGGTAAATACAATTGTTGATAATACTACAAGTCCTGCAATAAAACTGACAATACCAGAAAATAATATCACACCTCTTTGTGAATTTTTACTATTAAATACTGCTATAAAATCTATAAGTCCTTTCACTACAAGATAAATTCCCAATAAAGTTGTTACCAGCATATATGACTTTTCTGGGCTTGTGAAAAGAAGCATTGATATAATTATAAGAATAATCCCATATACAATTGAGGCTGTACCCATAGCTCCAAATATATCAGATACAATTGACTTTTCTTCATTAAATTTTGTTATTTCATCCATATTTTTATTATTAATAATTAATAGACACCTTTATTATAACACATAACAATTACATATGAAGTAATCGTTCTAGCACATCAACAAAATTTTGCTCTTGTTTTTCTTCTGGAATAAACTCTACAAGTTTTTCATGTACAATAACTGGATCAACTTGATGAAGTGGAATATGTAAATATGGTCGTAAATATCCCTTCATATGCAAACTAATAATTCGTGTATGTGGTGGCTCATAAAAAATCCAAAAAGACTTTATTTCATCAAAATCATACATTTCATCCCCTACCAATATCCCATCATATGTAACTGCAAAATCAATAACTGTTTGTGGTCGTGACAATTGCAAATAACCCACGAGCCAAATAAGTGTAAATACAATCGCCATCATAATACTATCTGTCCACACAGCATAAAATACAATTAGAGCTACAATAATTGAAACGCCTGTATACCACTTTTTACTACGTGGATAATGCTCAAAATCAGGCCCTCGCCAATGCACCAATACAT
>JALWAF010000083.1 GCA_027016355.1 Candidatus Moraniibacteriota bacterium
TTTATACGCTTCAGCCCTTGTTTCAAGGCTGGCTCGTTTGGATCGATATTTCTTACATGAATTCGATTACGCAAATCCGCATTCTTTGGATTAGCAAGGATATTTATCATATCATATCCTTGCCCTGACGCGATATTATCAACTAAGATTTCTTCCTTACCAGGAAATAATCTGCGCAAAATATGTGGAATTCGTTCTACCATAATTTCTAGACGTTTATATATCTGATGTCCCGAATCAGACACTAAATAATATTCATCAAGAGATCCCTTTGCAATTTTATTATACAAAAAATAAAATATATCTGCTCCACCTTTTTCATTTACAATAGCGTTTGCTATTACAGACGTTTTTGTTAGATGTTCTACAATATTTTGCATGTTATCATGACTACCTGCTACAAATGCTGAGACCATTGTTTCTCTTTCTTGTCTTGGCAATGTTTTAAGAAAAGTAACCACACGCGGATCTTTTAGGGTCCTCTTCCTTTTTTCTATAGTAAAATCTGCATATGTAATACTCTTTTTACGACTCATTCAAATCCTCCTCTAAAAAATTAAAAAATTTTTAAGTTACTGCGTTTTTGTACTTCAACTAATACTTATATATTTTTTCATTATTGTCAAGCTAAATTTTTTAAAATTAAAAAACAACACTCTACTAAATAGCATTGTTTTTTATTTGCACGGGATGAGAGAATCGAACTCTCGACTTGGGTTTTGGCGCCACCTGTCACTCGCGAGTGACGGGTGAGACCACGTTTATGTATCTATTAAAAAAGTTTATTTTAAACCTATTCTTTTCATTAAACCCATATAGGAAGAACCACTGTTTTTTAAGTTTTTTTCTCGTTCCAGCGCCTTATATTTATCTAAATATGCTTCATAATATACTAGTTTTGGATTTCTATTCCTGGTAGTTTTATTTTCTCCTACAACATGTTGATTGAATCTCTTTTTTAAATCACTTGTATAACCTATATAGAATTCTTTATCTCCTATTATATTTAGTTTTAATATATAAACATAATACATGCACGGGATGAGAGAATCGAACTCCCGACTTGGGTTTTGGAGACCCACGTTATACCACTTAACCAATCCCGCCTTTGCCACAAAGGCTTCGGCAGACAACGCCCACCACTTTATTATAGACTTCTATTACTAACACACTCCCACTTTATTATAGCCCTCCATCAACAGCGCCCACTTTGTCTATATTTTATTCTACATCTATTTACTATTTTATTCAAGCTTGAGCCAATGAGCAGAATCGAACTGCTGACCTCATCCTTACCATGGATGCGCTACTACCAACTGAGCTACATTGGCTAAAAATAAAACCGAGATAAACTCGGTCTTATTTCTTATGTGGGCCGGGAGGGATTTGAACCCCCGTAGACCGAAGTCGCCTGATTTACAGTCAGGTGCATTTGACCACTCTGCCACCGACCCTTACATAAGTTAAAAATAAAAAAGTTGAAAGTAAAAAATATAAAATTTCACTTTATAAACTTTCAACTTTTCATCTTCAAGCTTACATGAGCCACTTGTCAGACTTGAACTGACGACCTGCGGTTTACAAAACCGATGCTCTACCAACTGAGCTAAAGTGGCATACTTCACTAGTATATACTGACACAAAAAATAATGCAAGACTCCCTAAGAGATTTGCTAATAAATATTTTATCGTAATACTCGATCAAGATTTCTCATAGCAACTTGCGCCCTTTTATGACGAGGGTCAAGTCTCAAAACATATTTATAACACTCTCTTGCATCATCAAACTTTTCATGTTCCATATAATAATCTCCCAAGCGTTCATATTTCTTGCTATCTTGTGGATCACTTTCAATCTCTTTCATAAGAGATACCTCTTCTGCATCACGTTCTTCCCCGTCATCAATTTTATCACTTATCATGCTTTTTTTACGTAGGGATACTATATTTTTTGCCTTTTTATTTCTTGTAATACCTTCTGTATTTTTCAATTTTTCTTTTTGTTCACTTAAAGCGGTGGCAGTTGTTTCCAATGTCTTTTTAATTCGCTTTTTTGCACTGCCACCTTTATTTTGAAAAAATCTTTTACTTTTTTTCAACTTATCTTTTACTTTTTTTTCACTTTTTGTCGCAATATGTCTATTATTATTTTCCGACGGCAAAACACGCACAAGAAATACAATCAAGATAGCAATTGCAAGGATAATAATAATAGGTGGTACGATCAAATAGAGCATAACGGTTCAACAATATTTTCTACTACTTACACGTCAATAATACAACTAGAATGAAAATCGTGCAAATTCTCCAATTTCAATTTTCTCTCCAATCTTTGCAACAAGTTCATTCATCAAGTCTTCAACAGTTTTATCTGGATCTTTTACAAATGGTTGCGACAAAAGTGCTGACTCTGCACGCAATTTTTGTTCTTTGCCTTTCATAATTTTTTCCATAATTTCTTCTGGTTTTCCTTCAGCTTTAAGTTGCTCTGTCCAAATTTCTTTTTCTTTTGCTATAAAATCAGCATCTAAATCTTCTGGACGAACACATTTAGGATCTGTTGCTGTTATGTGCATCGCTATATCTCCTGCAAATTTTTGAAAATCTTCATTACGTGCAACAAAATCAGTTTCACAAAGAACCTTTACCATTGCAGCTATTTTTTGATTAGAATGTACATACATTCCAATTATACCTTCACTTGCATCACGGTCAGCTTTTTTTAGTGCTTTAGCTTGTCCACTCTTTCGAAGAGCTTCAATAGCCTTTTCTTCATTGCCATCATTTTCTTCTAGTGCTTTTTTTACCTCAACAATACCTGCGCCAGTTATTTCTCTTAATTTTTTTATTTGTTCTAATCCACTCATTTTTTTTAAATGTTAAATATTTATTTACTTCAATGCTTTGCAAATGTGTGCAAGCATAATAGTTAGTGATGATATAGCATCATCATTAGCTGGAATTGGATATGTAACTCCTTCTGGATTTACATTTGTATCCACAAATGCTACAACTGGAATTCCTACATTATTAGCTTCCCGAACAGCAATCTTATCTGCTTCTACATCCGTTACAAATAAAGCACCTGGCAAGTCTTTCATATCTTCAATTCCTCCCATACGTCTATCCAACTTTTCTGCTTCTTCCATTTTTTTCATTTGCTCGAGTTTTGTGTATTTTTTCAAATCACCTTTTTCAATCTGACTCTTAAGGCGTGTCATGTATCTAGTACGTGTACGGATATTGCGAAAGTT
>JALWAF010000084.1:0-8192 GCA_027016355.1 Candidatus Moraniibacteriota bacterium
AACAGCAATTTCTTTTTGAATATCTGTAAATTCTTTTTTAATACCAAAATATTCAAGTACCATAAGTAATGACATCAGCCCACAATCACGTGATTTTTTTTCTTGTTGTTTTAATGGAACATTTAGTTTCATCATTCTTAATATTATTCTTTAATCAAACTAACAATCACAAAAGCTTGCACTCCTTCACCTCTGCCAAAAGCTGTCATACTCTCACCTGTTGTTGCATTTATTCCTATGTTTTCTATTTGAGTTTCTAAAATTGGTGCTAAGTTTTGTTTTATTTCATCTTCGATTGGTAAAATTTTTGGTGTTTTGCATTCTACTGATATTCCTATATTGTTTATTGTGTAACTTTTCTCTTTCATATGACTCACTGCCACTTTCAAATATTCTTTACTATCTGTAATCCCTTCCTTACACATATTATCAGAATATGTTGAAAAATTTTTTCTACCAAGCGCCTGTTCAATACCAGCACAAAGCGCGTGAATTATCACATCACCATCACTATTTCCCACAAATCCTGGTACATTATCTATTTTCACCCCACCAAGCACACACTTTTTATCCCCATCTTTTACAAAAGGATGTGAATCTTGCCCTATACCTACTTTAAAATTCATTTTTTAATTCTTAATTATTAATTTTTAATTCCCAAAATTACTTCTGCCAAAGCCAAATCAATTGGTGTAGTAATTTTGAAATTATTATCAGATGCTTCAACAATCACTACATCGCCACCCAATTCTTCCACAAGCGATACATCATCTGTGCCTAGAAATTCATTATCTTTTGCTCTATCAAATGCCTCTTTTGCTAACTTTAATTTGATAGCCTGTGGTGTCTGCATATTCCATAACTCACTCCTGTCTACCACTCCTTGTGACACATTATCGTTATTAACCTTGCGAATTGTATCTTTGGTAGGATGTGCCACTACTGCCGCTCCACATTTCCTTGCATTGTCAGCTACATTTTTTATTTCTTCATCACTTACAAATGGATTTGCTCCATTGTGAAAAAGCACTACCACATCTTCATTCTCATAATTATCACACACACAATTCACGCCATTATGTCCTGAGTATTGCCTTTCACTCCCACCCTCAATTATATGAGAAACTTTCTCAAACCCAAATTCATCTACAATCTCCTCCATATCACCAATCTCTTCTCCTTTTGCTACAATCACTATCTCATCAATATCATCAGATTTTTCAAAATTATCAATAGTATAAAAAATAAGCGGTTTTCCGCCCAACTCCAAAAACACTTTATTTTTATCCGCCCCCATTCGTTTACCCATCCCCGAAGCCAAAATTATTGCTATATTCATATAATTTATATTATTAAAATTATATCATTGATATTTTATCGCAAATACAATTTTTACACAATGTACTATAATTTATCTTGTAAAAACCACACCAAAATAACTGGTTGTTTTTCCATATAAATCATTCATCAACTTGCCAGAATTTGTATTATATAAAATATTCATAGATTTTGCATCGTTCAATTCCATTGCCTGCAATAACACAACAATTGCCTGTGGAGAATCCATATAATCACTGTTCATCTGCAGTATTTTATCAATATTATAATTTTTCATAGCGTTTTGTGTCTCCTTATCATTTTGTTGTGCTTGAGCACTCGTTAGATAATGTGAAAAATCAACAGATGCAACAATTACTGTTTTTTCATCTGATATATCTGCAATACTTTGAGATAAGTCATTTAATTGATCTTTGGTCATATTTTGACGTAAGGCAATTGGTACAATTTTTATATCATTTTTGTAATATGCTAAAAATGGTAGTAGACCTACAATGCCGTGTTCATTATCTAATATTTTATCATCAATACTAATGTAATCTTTTTGTGTAAATGCATTAATTATTTCAATATTTGGTTTTATTTCTCCATATGGCGTGCTCCATCCTAATTTGCCCATTACCACTGGCGTGTTACCTATATCATGATGATTTGGTGAAAGTAAAATAATTGTCTCTACATCTTGCCTAGTAATACGGTCAAAAATATTAGCAATTATAAAACTGGGCAAAAGATGGTGAGGAACGATAGCGCCTAAAATTCTTTTTTGATTTTCAATGGTATCATCTTTTATTGATATCCCATTTTGAAATGAATACTTATCAAAAAATCGATTTGTATCATGTGTGCTAATACCACTTGCTTGTATTTCCGTTTGGTTTATGTTTTTTTCATTGTTTTTTTGTTTGTATTGCACAAACAGCACAATAACCACAAAACAAATGACTGCAACACTTACAAATAACAATTTGCTGTTTGTGATTGTTAGATGCATCATGATTTCTTATGATAAATCAAAACAATACTAGTAACCATGAGCACTATAATACCTACAATACCAATCGCAATTGCCCGAATTGGCACATTAGCAAAAATATTATTCTTATTTTTGTTACTTTTTTCTCCTTCAATATCAACAATTTGTGATACATTTTCAATATGCATGATTTTTGAACCTGAATTAGCATATATTTCTGGATTATACATAAGCATAGCACTTGCTGGTGGAACACTGTAATCTCCTCCAGCAACAACACGAGCTTTGTAATGATAATGTCGATCGCCATCTCTTTCTATACGATTATCAGAAATAATTACACCACTTTTTGTATATTCTTTACTAATATATGAACTATTATCATTTTCACTTGATACATTATTCAAGTGTTCATTAAGTGGTACCATGCCAGCTGGCAACTTATCTTCGATCATAAAATAACGATCACCTCTTTTCAATCCTTTTACTACAAAATCTACAACTACCGTATCTCCAATACCTATTGAGTATTTATCTCCTTTTATATTTTTATATGTACGTTCAATAGATATTGTGCGTGCTATTGGTTTTGCACTTGTGCTTGTATGATATTGACGTGTAAGTAGTGTCGAATACAATGTAACATTTTGTTTATCTGGTTTGATAGTTATCACAGGACTGCTCTTAGCAATTATGTTATTTGGAATTTTCACTGTTTCCAAAGTGTTATTTGCATCAAATGTTTTTGATGTCAATAAATTATCATCAACAAAAATTTGCACAGTATAATTTTGTGAATTTTGAGCTTCATATTTTTCATAATTTACAAATCCTTCCAATATTTGTGCTGTTGCAAAAGTATTAGTCCAGTATTCTTTTTTGCGTGTTGTGAGAAAATGTTGCACTACTTGTGATGCAATATGAGTATCGCCATCTGCCATCAACAAAACACGTAAACCAATTCCGCTTGAAGCATCAACTGAACCAAATCTCTCTCTTGCGCTAGCTGGCCAATATGAAACATTACCATGACTTTGTAACTTAGCTAAGAGCAGGTTATATCCATTTGTATTTTTATCCGTAAAACCATTACGCACATTCGCGATGACACTCATTGCCACAATATCTGAATCCATTGAACTGGCAGGATGAATAATTTGTCCATCACCATTGCCAAATAAAGATTTGCCATATGCAATCATAATCTGTTCTGTTTCATCTTTTGTTTTTTTCTGATTAAAATATTTACTCGCTTTTGCAATAACAGAATCATCTATTGAAGCACCTTGCGCTTGTGCTCTAAGTAAATATTCTGCAACATAAGTAGATAAAAATAGATTTGAGTTACCTCCCCACCAACTCCAACCTCCATCATTATTTTGCTTCTGACTCAAACGTTTTACACCAACTGCAATAATATCATCAATATTTTTACCTTTCAAAGCTTCCCTAAAAAACTCTGGATTTTCTTTTGCTAAAACTGCTGGCATAAATGCACTCGTGGTCTGCTCCATGCAACCATACGGGTAATGAATTAAATAATTCATAGCACCTGTAAATGAGCTCATCGTAGTTGAAGAAACTGTTAATTCAACTGTCGTTTTATCATTTCTAGCATCATCATCTATGTGAGCATTATATGATTGATTACCTAAATATACCGAAGAGTCAGTTTCCCAAAAACCAAATTGTTCAATAGATACTTTTTTACGTACAATATCATTTAATTTTTCATTATCTTTTGCAGTGAGTGAAAATACAAATTCAACTGGTTTATCTGTATATTTTGGTGAAATTGACCACATTACTATGCGAGACTCACCACTACCTATTTTAATTTCCTGACTTGCATTTTTCACATCACCTCCAACAGTTTCTAATTTAGCAATAAATGTTCTATACTTATCAGTGTTATTATGAGCAGACGCAACAAGCACTACTTTATCACCTTCTCTCAAAATATTTGGAACTTGTGGACGAATAGCTACAGGCTTTGTTGTATGTATTTCAGTTGCTGTATTGCCTACAATTGTTTCTTTTGTAGCACCAACCGCCGAAATCACCCAAGTAGTCAAATCATCTGGCAATTTAAAAGTAATTTCTGCTTTTCCATCATTTCCTGTACGCACGCGTGGATTCCAATAAGCTGTATCTTTAAAAATTGACCTTTCACCACCATCTTTACCGTTATGCACAAAGTACCCTTGAGCAATATAAGTATGTACACCCTCCACAATTAAATTGTACACTTGTTTTTCATCACTTTGCCATTGTATATTCTCAATTATAATCTCTTTGCCACCCTCATCTCGCATTCTGTCTCCAATACGAACATCGCCCGCTCTTTTCCATGTATTATTTACCCACACGATATGATTATCAGTAACTTTTAACGTATTATTTATCGTTAAATATCCATTTACTGTGGCACTATGTGTTTTTAAAACATGTGCAGTAATCAACTCTCCACTGCCATCTTGTGCAAAAGTTGAAACAACATCACCTACATTTACGTCTTCAATATTTTTTGTAGTTTCATCTCCCATCAACACTTTAGTGCCTTTTACAAAACATCCTCCACTCTCAGCCATATTTACCCAAATACCTCTAAGGGAATTTGTTGTGCTAGTATATCCAGGACGATTATTCCAATATGCATTATATATATCATAATTTCCTGGATTAGTTAGCTCAAGCAACGCCTTATCAATAGCCCACACAGTTACATTTGCTTTTTGTGGATTACCTTTTTCATCCTTTGCTATTATATCAACCGTAACCTCTCCACCAGGACCGTACTCTTGTTTATTTGTAGAAAGTGTAATATCAAGTTTTTTTGATTGTGCTGATATTTTCATTTGTTTTTGTGCCTCATCCAAACGATCCGAAGCGAAACTTACAACACTTACTTGCATATTTGGTATGTATTCGTCTTTCAAATTAATGGTGACATCTTTTACATTCGAATCCAAATGAACCACTTGATAGTCATGTACAAAATCACGTTCAATATCAAATAATACATCTCTATTTGTTGTTTGAGAAGTAATGGTAGCAATAGCAGAGTCCTGTGGATTATATTCTCCCTTATCCAAAGATAATGACAAGCCATTATTTTGTTCTGGCACAAAGTTGTCTTTATCACGCACCCATATAGAAAATTCTTTTATAATAGCATTTCCAAATTGATCTATACTTGTTGCTGTAAATTTATATGAACCTGACTTTCGTGGTGTAAATTCAAATTGTGCTTGTCCATCATTATTTGCAACAATTGTTTTAGTTGTTACATCTTCTTCTTTACGTACATACTTTCGGTATCTAGCGTCATTATCCACTACCTCCCACCAAGTATGCACTCCAGATATATCTACAGTTCTTCCACTTACATTTGCACTTGATACATTGCCCTGTAAAACAAGTTTAATTTTTGCATTTTCATTTACACTAAAAGAATGCTGATAATCTGAACGAAAAATACCATATTCTCCGGCATACACCAATACGTTTTCTTGATCAATTACAGGTTCACCTGTCACTGGCTTATAAGAAACTTCTACTGTATATATTTTTGATTTTCCATCCGTAATTGCCGTTGGAACTGATACTTCTACATGTCCATTTTCATCCAATTGCACTGTACCCTTTTGAACTTCTCTGCCGTACCCATAACCATACGAGTATTGATGGGGATTATTCAAAAAATCATCAATATATACAGAATCCCAAAAATTCCTTTCCTTGATAGTATATTCAATTGTCCCTCCAGTTAGTTTTTCTCCTGAAAAATAGTTTCCATCAACCTCAAAAGTTATATTTTCTTTATTAATGTATTCATGATTATCCATTATCACATTAATTTCATATTCTGGCTTACGATAATGCTCAACTTGCAAATTCACACTATAACCACCACTAAACCAATCATAAAACCCACCTTTATTATACTTATCATTTGAAACCTCTAAACGATAATATTCTCCAGTCTTTAAATCTGCTGGTAACATAAATTCTCCAGAAATTGAACCAAAAGAATCCATGTCATACTCATTCTCAGCTATTATTTCTTGTTCATCTCCCCAACCCTTTACAATTCGTGCTTTCCATTTTCCACTCATCACATGATATGTCTCATCACCATCAATACGAGAAATCATCTTAAAAAATACTTTATCTCCTGGTTTATAAATTGGTCGATCTGTAAATATAAAATTTCTTGCAACTTCTTTTTGTCCTTGATATCTATTCTCATCATTTTTATAACCTATATTTAGATATTCTAAATTGAGTGGCACAAGTGCTTTATTTTCATCTCCTACAATCATCACATCATATTTTGCTGATGTATCCATATGAATAATGCCTTCATCATCTGTTTTTGATTCTGTACGTTTTTTAACCTTATTGCGCAAAGAATAAACTGAAACTGGAACATTCTTCAAACTTTTTCCGCTATCGAAATCTTGTATCCATACCAATAATCCATCTTTTTCTTCTTTTACAACTGTTCCATACTTGGAACGAATTACATACATAAAAGCTTCCACCTCGTCAACCTTCACATGCACCAACCAAACTCCATTTCCTTCAACAGGAAGTGTGAATTTATCCTTTAATTGCACACTCATTGTTGCAACAATATCTTCATCATTAGTAGAAATATCAGTATTAATTTGCTTTCCCTCATCACGATATACCAAATATTTCAATACATCATCCATATCTGCTTTAAATACATCAACACTAACATTACCATCAACATTATTCCCCATAGCAGTAAGCACTATATCCTGTGTAGATGCAAATGATTGAATACCATCACGACCAGAAGCATATCCTCCAATAGTAGCTTTTTCAATATGGATATAAGGCTCATTATAAGATGCAAAAACATTCCCACCAATCATAGATGCGAATAAAACCACAAGAACAAAAAGTATTCTTTTCATATTTTTATTTTATTTTGATTTATTTTTATATTATAACATAAATTCATTTATGATGTATAATAAATCTGTATATCGTTATATAGCAACCAGGTCGCTTAAGCTTAGCGACCTGGTTGCTACACATAAGACTATGAACGTAAAAATAGAAAAAAGTTGGAAAAAAGTATTACAACCATATTTTGAAACTTGTGAGTGGAAACAACTGTCAGATTTTGTGCGAGATGAATATCTTAACAAGACTGTTTATCCACAACCAAAAAATGTTTTTAATGCTTTTAATTCTACGCCATTTAATAAAGTCAAGGTTGTCATAATCGGACAAGACCCTTATCACAATCCAGGACAAGCTCATGGACTGTGCTTTTCTGTACAAGATGGAGTTACTCCACCACCCTCGCTCAAAAATATCTACAAAGAACTAGATTCTGATTTGGGCATAAAAAAAGATTTTACAAGAGGAAATCTAACAGACTGGGCAAATCAAGGTGTACTACTTATCAATTCAGTTTTAACTGTACGCAAAAATAATCCTGGTTCACATGCCAAAAAAGGCTGGGAAGAATTCACCGATGAAGTCATAAAACAACTCTCAGATAAAAAAGAAAATCTAGTATTTCTCCTATGGGGCAATTATGCCAAACAAAAAGGTACAGTCATTAACCGCTCAAAACACCTAGTTCTAGAATCTGCCCACCCTTCCCCATTTTCAGCAAACAATGGTTTCTTTGGTTGCGAACACTTCTCTCAAACAAATAACTACCTCAAAAAACACAACAAACAAGAAATAAATTGGTAATATTGTCTTTTCAAATTTATGAAGTAACGTACCATCACGGTATGTTACTACAATAAAAATATTTCCTCCTCTCCCCTGCTTTGGATTGCCATAGCTTCATGCGTCGGCATCTGGGGAGAGGATTGAGGTGAGG
>JALWAF010000084.1:8202-9446 GCA_027016355.1 Candidatus Moraniibacteriota bacterium
CAATTTTTCTATCACATATTGCGCTAATTTTTGAATACTTTCTTGTTTTTCTTTTTTAAAATTTGTATTTGCTATTTTTTCATATAAAGTTACAAATTCTTTATCTACTTTTCCCAATTCTTCTTTTTGATATTTTGCTTTGGTGATGTGCATTTGATGAAAAGCACATACTGTTTCTACTAAATAATTTAGAAGTAAATCAACATTTCTCTGCCATGCAAAATCTTCCTTATTATCATAAGAATCTTTCAAATCATTCACATAATCATTTATAAAATACTTAGCCATATGTATTTGATAATTTGACATCTTTTCACCATCAACATTGACAATATCTTGCGCTTTTTTTTGTAACTCTGCAACTTGTCCATCTTTGTCTTGCAACAACTCACCGTCAACCAACATATTCAAAATTGTCATTTGTGAATGATTTGTCATTCCTGCAGAGGCAGGAATCTTAATTGCATTTTCAAAATCATCATTCAACTGCTCAATAGGATTTACAAAATATTCTACTTCCCTATCATCAATAATCATAATACCCCGATACCTTTTTCCATTATTTTTAATAACAATATACAAATCAATATCAGATCTCTCATAAAAATACTCCTCACACAAAACAGACCCAAAAACCAAAATACTCTCAACCTCCACATCAGAATGCTTTACCGCAAACTCTTGTAAAAATTTATCCACAATATTTTTTAATTCTTTTTTATTCATAAACAAAACCGTATTTTTTTACTTCACATCACTTAACTATTATAGCATCTTTAATTAAATTTTATAACCAATAACATAAAACCTCATTGTTATTATATAACGTGGCGCTTCTGGTAATATGATTTTCACAGAAGGTCCACTTATACGACTTATATTATTGTATTCTGGCCACAATCTGCGCTTTAATTCTCTTTGTGCACATTTTTGATGATTCAGTTCCTGTATTTCAGATGAATCACAATAAACAGTCACGTAACCAAAATCCGTTACATTGATGAAATAATACAAATTGAGTATTCTGCAAATTTCATACCATTTATCTCTTGGAATAATCGCAATAGGTTTAATACCTATTGATACTAACCTATCACGAAATAATCGTGACATTTTGGTATAGTTTTGATACTTTTCAAGTGCTATATCACGCCTCAACTTACGTTGCCGATTAGCAATTTGATCCACGTCAAAACCAACTTGTGGCACTGGCACTCCCGCTACACGAATAGGCTCCTCATGAG
>JALWAF010000084.1:9456-10177 GCA_027016355.1 Candidatus Moraniibacteriota bacterium
CCTCATGAGAGTGTTTTACTTGTCCTTCTTTTTCAAGTAATCGCAATTGCCCTTGCAATTTTTGCACAAAACCTTGTCCATATTCATCCAATTCACATAAAAAAGAACTGCATTGCATAATTTATTCCTCCCTGTTTTTGTTCATAATCAACACCAACACTAGTGCCATACTATAACAATACACTAAAAAATACAATTTTTTTATTTTAATATTATCGTGTATATAAATTTATATATCACAATATTTCAAAAACAATAACTATCTTAATTCTTCAACAATAAACTTTATTATCTTTTCAGAAATATAAATAAGTGTTCATGCATTATTAATAAAAAATTATAATCTTTCGATTTATTAACCCAAAATCCCGTAGCTTTACAATTATGTTGTTTTTTAATAATATTCTCTTTTAGTTTAAAACCGACTTTTAAAAATTTATCCATCACCCTATAAGCCATCGGTTGATACATTTTATTTCGCCTCGTGTCCCCGATTAAGATCGCACAATATTTCCCCGGTCGTAAAACCCGATACAACTCTTTGGCTACCAATTCCATCTCATCCACAAATTTATCTATATCGTGGATATTAGACAAGTCGTCTTTTATTTTTCCCTCACTATATTTAATAATGTCCGCATAGGGCGGATGAGTTAAAACAAAATCAATTTCTTCGTCTTTTATAAAATCAAGATTGCGTGCATCGGCTTTTTGTATTCTT
>JALWAF010000084.1:10187-10516 GCA_027016355.1 Candidatus Moraniibacteriota bacterium
GTAATATGCCTGTTTAAAATTTTTGCCTCAATAGCGGTTGTTCCGCCACCGACCATACAATCAAGCAAATGATCTTTTTCTTTGGAATAACGCAAAATTAAATTACGCACCACTTCTGGTGACCAATTTCCTCGCCAATCTGATTTATGCGTTGCCCATCTTCCTCGTCGTGGAAACGACCACACCGTCGTGCATTCCAAATCAAATTCTTTTGGATGCAATTCTAATTCTTTTTTAATCATTTTGTTTAATTTATCAATTCCAAAGCGGCGATAAAATTTTTATCGTAAGAAAAATTTAATAATTTTGTTTTTGGCATTTTTTTCAAA
>JALWAF010000085.1:0-1772 GCA_027016355.1 Candidatus Moraniibacteriota bacterium
AGTTTCTCGACTAATATATACGGGGTCGGTAATTTCTTGCATGTCTTTATCTTTTATAACATTTTCAACACTTTCCAAAGATCTTAATTCAGCTTTTTGAATAACTAAGTGTTCATTTTCACGAGTAAGCTCTTTAATATCTTTTTCAATATTATAAATTTGATCACCTTTCATAGCAATTTCATTTGCACTAAACAGATACAATATTCCGACAAAAACCATAAGAACCATCACAAAAGCACCGACAGAACTAAATCCTCGTGCGGTTGCATTTTTTTGTATTTTTCTTTTTTGATTGCCTCGACGATATATACAATATGAACGTCGTGATACATTATTAAAATTTGGCATGTTGGTCTTAAATTTAACCAACGTGCCCCCCTCACACGTTTGTGAATTTTTGTTTTTACATCGTCCGCCGTAGCTTTACGCGAAGGCGGATTTCCTCAATTATCATTATAGACAAAGCTACACACAACAAAGCATTGCCAAGCCTACAACTTTTCCACGACGCGCAACTTTGCACTTCGTGAACGTGGATTATTTTTTATCTCATCATCTGATGGAGTGATTGGCTTTTTGGTAATACGCTTTACCAGTGGTTTGTGTTCACAACGACATATTGGTAAATCTTGTGCACAGATACATCCCCTTGCATTTGTACGAAAGATATTTTTCACCAATCTATCTTCACCTGAATGAAAAGATACAACGCTAAAACGTCCAGAACTCTGTAAAACTTTTATTCCCTCTGTAAGAAAAATTTTCAAATGTTCAAATTCATCATTGACTGCAATACGAATTGCTTGAAATGTGCGCGTCGCTGGATGAATTTTAGATTTCCTCCTCACACCGATTGGAATAGCCTCAGTAATTATATTTGTGAGTTCCTGTGTTGAATTTACTGGACGAGAATTGCAAATCACATCAGCAATTCGCCGCGCGAATTTTTCATCACCATATTTAAAAAGTAAGTGAATAAGAGATTTCTTGTCATACTCATTTACAATTTTCATTGCGCTTAATTCTTGACTTTGATCTAGACGCATATCAAGATGTCCTTTATCGGAGAAACTGAATCCCCTATCAGTTTCTTCGATTTGATCAGATGACAGTCCTAAATCTGCAACAATTGCATCAACGTATTGAATATCAAAACTTTTTAAAATTTTTCTTATATGAGAATAATTTGAATGAACTATTCGGATATCTTTTGCTATTACTGGATAATCTTTTTCAAATTGCTTAATTGCTGTTATATCCGCATCAATTGCAATAAGCATCCCTCCAGGCATTATCTTTTTATAAATTTCCAATGTATATCCACCGCCGCCGAGTGTTGCATCCACAACCGTCATTCCTATTTTCAACTTTGACATCTCAATTACTTCATCACGCATAACTGAAACATGTTTCGTACTTGTCATAACATTTCATTCAGTATTTAATATACTCCCAACTTTCCTAGATTCTCTGCAATTTCATCAGTATTTTTTTCTGCATTTTCTTTGTATTTACTCCACTTGCTCTCATCCCATATTTCCAGTCTGTTAAACAATCCCGCAACAACAACGTCTTTTTTTATATCAGCATATTCTTTCAGATACTCTGGCAAAAGAATACGTCCTTGTGAATCACTATTTACATCAGTCGCTCCTGCAAGCATAAGTCTCACAAATGATCGTGTACCCGCTTCACCTATTGGCATTGTACCGAGTTTTTGAGCAAGGTCCTTCCATGTCTTCATTGGATAAACAAATAGACATTTATCC
>JALWAF010000085.1:1782-2634 GCA_027016355.1 Candidatus Moraniibacteriota bacterium
ATAAACATAAAATGCATTTTCTTAAATTTCCCACTTTTCACCACTTTTAGGTCTGTAATGACATTTTACACCACTTTAGTAGAAAGCGTCAACACACTAAATGCCATTTTACAGAACAAAATGCCTTAAATACGTTAAGTTATTCACAAGTTATCCACATTATGCTGATATTTTGCAATAAAAAAAGCCTGCAATAATTTTCAGGCTCATTTTTGTATCTTATATTTTATTTACAAACTCCTATTTCCAGCTACCCAACCTCTGCCTCTCAATGATGCTTGACTCTTCATGTGAAGATTTGGACGCTTTAGCTGTGAAGATCTGCCAAAAAACTTTCTTCCAGTTCTTTTGTCAAAAAATTCTCGTTCTTCTTGTTCATCCTCAAATATCATATCACCATCAACAATCATTTTTTTATACTTATTACCAAAAACTTTTTGAATACCCTTTTGTACTTCATAATTCACAATATCATCATTTGGCATATTTCGCTCACTCCTTTCATTTTTTATTTTACCTGATGGATTATTACGTGAATAATTAGCGGCATGATTTGCACGTTCAATTTTTGAACTATGTATTGGTGACTTCGTCATTAAATGTTTTTTCGAAATTGTTCCCAAATTTAGCTCTTTTGCCAACATATTTATTTCTCCTGCATCAAAATAATCACCAGAACCATATTTTAATCCTGCTAATATTCCTTTTAATTCTTTTTTTGTTACACCTCCCTTTCGATATTTTTTTAGCTCTTTGAATAATTGCCTTCTTTCATTTTTTTGATTTAAAACATGTCTGCTATGATCTTTTTTAGCAAGATCTTGCATTGCCTCTGAATTATATGCACTGTTA
>JALWAF010000085.1:2644-4088 GCA_027016355.1 Candidatus Moraniibacteriota bacterium
TGACATTTTTTTATTTTTTTTATTCAACTATCGCTTTAATACGTCGCACACCAGAACCAGATGACTTTTCTTTTTTAATTTTGAATACTCCTTTTATTTCATCCATACTTTTAACATGCGGACCACCACACAATTCACGTGAATATATATTATGACCATCAGTAACAGTATATACTTTTACTAAATCCGGATATTTTTCCCAAAAAGCCCCAGTCACACCTTCCTCTTGCGCTCTGTCTTTTGCCATTTCATTTAATTCCACTTTTGCATCTGAATTCAAGGCGTCATTCACAAATTTCTCCACTTCCATTTTTTGTTCATCTGTTAGCGCCTTGTCATAAGAAAAATCAAAACGAATTCTCTCTGGTGTAATATTTGAACCTCGTTGTGTAACATCTCCACCTAGTACTTTTTTAAGTCCTGCTAACATTAGATGTGTAACTGTATGCAATTGCGTTGTAACCTCATCATGACCTGCTAGCCCTCCTTTAAACTTACCTACGCTAGCTGTTCTAGATAAATCTTTATGCTTTTGTAATTCACTATCAAATTCTTTTTGTAATTTATCTTCGTTTATTTTTAATCCATTCTTTTTGCATTCTTCAAAACTCATTTCAATTGGAAATCCATAAGTTTGATACAAATCAAAAATTTCTCTACCACCTATTTGCTTAACATCCTCATTAATTATTTTCAAACCTTTTGCTAATGTTTTTCTAAATTTTTTCTCCTCCTCATCAATCACTTGATAAATCCTTTCGGAATTATCTGCTAAATCTGTGTAATAATCTTGATAGGTCTCCACCACACTTTTAGCAATTTCTTTAGTAAAATTTTTCTCAATTCCCAACTGATGTCCAAAACGCACTGCCCTACGGATTAATCTTCGTGTAAAATAACCTTGATCTTTATTGGAAGGATTAGCACCATCATTTATCAAAAATGTTGCCCCCTTAATATGGTCCAGAATAACTCTCATTGAACGCATGTCATCTGCCCAACAATTTGGCATTTCATCATAACCTAAATCACCTTTTGCAAAATTATATTTTTTATTAGATATCTCTTCTAATTTTTGCATTGGCAATTTAAATAAATCGGTCAAAAATACATCTGGTGTATCCAATACTGCGGCTGCTAATCGTTCTAAACCTCCACCAAAATCAATATTTTTTTGTTCTAGTTCTTCAAAACCATTCTCAGTCTTTTTATACTGCATAAAAACACTATTGCCAATCTCCATAAACCGACCACAATCACAAGCTGGATGACAAGGTTGGTTTTTCCACTTTGATTTTTCATGCATTTCATGTTCTGTGCCAAAATCCCAAAATATTTCTGAATCAGGTCCACCAGGTTCACCTACTGGCATTTTATCAGGAGCTCCAGCACGAGACCACCAATTTTCTGAATCGGGATAATAAAAAATTCTAGCCTCCTGTAC
>JALWAF010000085.1:4098-10469 GCA_027016355.1 Candidatus Moraniibacteriota bacterium
ATAATATCTATTGTTTTTGCTTCAATTCCTACAGATTTAAATTGCATTTTCCAAATTTCAACAGCCTCCACTTCTTTATCTAAATTATACTTTTCATTACCTCTATAAACTGACACATATAATTTATTTGGATCTAGCTCTAATTCTTTTGTCAAAAATTCAAATATCCACTCAATTTGTTCTTTTTTGAAATAATCTCCTAGTGACCAATTACCCAACATCTCAAAAAAGGTTGTATGTCGGTTATCACCAACCTCTTCAATATCCCCACTACGAAAACACTTTTGAGAATTAACAATTCTTTTTTGTCCACCTGGATATTTTTCACCCAGCAAATAGGGTACCATTGGTTGCATACCAGACCCAGTAAATAGAGTTGTAGGATCATTTTCTGGTAACAGTAAAGCAGAGGAAACGATTTTATGTCCTCGCGCTTCAAAAAAATCTAAATATTTTTGTCTGATATTCCGTGCTATCATAATTCTTTTTTCATATCAGAAATGATTTTATCAAAATCAGTACGTAATAATCCTGTACTACGTTTTAATTCTATAGCAAGCAACTTGTATTTTGCCATAACTTCATCAAATTCCTCTGTTGTTTTCACGTGCTTAAGCTTATCACTACAAAATTTCAATTCTGTTTTTACAGCGCTTGGTAATACAACATCATCCCCAAGTTTTGCCATAACACGTTGTTCTAAAGTTTCTTTTTTCATAATTTTTATCCTAATTCAATTAATCTTTTTTTAATTTGCCTAAGTTCTTCAGTTATAAAATCTTTTTTTTCTAGTATTTTTTTACTATCTGCTTTATTTTCTTCAATTTGCACTTCAATTCGACTACGATCTTGTTTAAATCTACGCAACTGATCAGTTAACTCCTCTTCTTTACGTTCTAATTTTTTAAAATCAGAATCATAAGACATTTCTTTCATCCTAAGTTGTCGTTTTAATTTAGTTTTTTCTTCTTGTGACATACCACGAACATCAACATACATACACAAATATTATATTAGAAAAATTATTTATATAACTCTATCATACGCCAAAAACATACGTTTTTCAAGTATATCTAATTTAGATTACATTAAGTCCGCTTTTTAAAAGAAGTTAAACAATCTCCCTATAAAAAAAATATATAACATAATAAACATCGCTCCTTCCCACAAATAGATTTTCCTTGAGATACCACTAACAAGAAAAAGGAAAGTAGCTGCAGCCATCATCGGTATACCTATTTGTAATGTTACCGAATCTACTTGCAATTGTTTAAAGAGCGCTGGGATACCAACAACCATGAGGATATTGAATGAATTGGAACCAAAAATATTTCCAATAGCTAATTCTGACTTACCCGCAATAGCTGCTTTTACAGACACAATAAGCTCTGGTAATGATGTACCAATAGCTACTGCCGTAATTGAAATCAAAGCTGATTTAATATTTAAAAAACTTGCAATATGAACAACGGAATCAATTAAATATTTTGCACCAAAAATGAGTGCTGCAGCACTAAAAACAAGCATCACAATTAACTTTATAGATATTTTTTCCTTATTTTTTCTTCCTACTTCTTCATCAATATCTTTCTCTGAAAAAATTGTATAAAAAAAATAAATTGTATATGACCCAATCAAAATAAGTGCCTCTCCAAAATCAACTTGTCCATTCCATACAATTGCCAAAAAAATTACAGTACTAGCTATCAACATTGGCAAATCGATATCAATTAGACTTTTTGATACAGTAAGTTGTCTAGCAACAATCGCTGCAACACCGATTATAAGTAATATATTTGAAATGTTTGAACCAACTGCATTTGAAATAATGATAGACTCTTCACCTTTTATCAATGCAAATATTGCAACTGCTAGTTCTGGCAGCGATGTTCCTAAACCTACAATCACAGCTCCTATCAAAAAAGCAGATAATCCCAATATTCTTCCAATGGTTTCACTTGAAACTAAAAACAAATCAGCTCCCTTGAGCATTACAATCATTGAAATCACAAAAATTCCTATCCACAATACAATTTCTATCATACACTTATTTATTATTACTATTATGTGATTTACTTATTATATTTTGTATTGATTTAGTATCAATGTCCACCTTTTTTGATGATTGTTTGAATTTTTTTGGTGCCACATTCTGAAGTTGTGACAAACTCATTGCTTTTTCTCCAGTTGATATTATATTATCTTCTTCCACAACTGTTTTTTTATTTTTTTTTGGTTTTTCTTCTCTTGGTTTTGGTTGTGGTTTTGGTGTATTCGCTTCTTTTGATTTTGCAATAGTACGTTGATGATCTTTAAAACACTCTTTACAAAAAACTGGTCTATCTCCATCCGGTTCAAATGGAACCTGGATATCAAGTTCACACATAGCACACGTCGCTTCATACATTTTAGACTGTGTACCGCTATTTAACTTATCCTTGCTTGTATTAGATACTTTTTCTTTAATATTATTCGAGTTTGTTTTTGGTTTTTGTTGAAAAGTATTTTGAGGCTTGTCAACAGTATCAATAAGCATTCCTGACCACATTGCAATCTTTTTTTCAACACTCTCTCTATCTTGTGCATATCTTTCTCTAGATACTTTAATAACAGTATCAGTGCTATCTGCATATTTCCTTTCGATTGGTGGCAGTGTTGTAGCACTAAAGGCATCGCCTGAAATTCCGTCAATCATTAATTTCAAATAAATATTGTATTTTGGCAAATTTACAATATCATTCATGGTAAACACTGGTTCAAATTCTTTTTCTAAATATTCAGCGTCAGTTGCACCCACCCTAAATGAAACAATTGTGCCAACGTTTCCAAAAATAGCATCCCTTACAACTTCATCTAACTGCATTATATATTGATTTGCCAATATCAAATTCAATCGATATTTACGAGCCTCTGACAAAATATTTGCAAATGACTCCGTAGAGAAATTTTGAAACTCATCAACATATAGATAGAAATCTTTTCGTTTATCCTCTTCAGTATCAACTCTTCCCATAGCAGCAAGTTGAATTTTAGTAATCATCATAGCCCCCACTAATGCACTATTGTCTTCACCAATTCTTCCCTTTGACAAATTTAGTATTAGAATTTTTTCGTCATCCATTACTTTGCGTATATCAAAAGCGGATTTGGTTTGACCCAATAGATTACGAATAATTGGACTCGTCAAAAATTGTCCAACTTTATTTTGAATAGGTGATATCACTTCTTGTAAAACTCTTTCATTCCATTGTGGAAATTCATCTGACCAAAAGGCTCTAACGACTGGATCTGTAATATTATTAGTTACACGAATTCTGTATTTCTTATCAGTAAGAATACGCATAACTCCCAAAAGCGTGCTACCAGGAGTCTCCAAAAGTGCTAATATTGCATTTCTAAGAATATATTCCAATCTCGGTCCCCAAGAGTCTGCCCATAATTTTTGAAATACTCCGATAAGTCCAGAAGCAACTAATGGACGAAATTCACGAGGGACCTCTTCTAGAACATTAAATGCTATTGGATAATCTTGATCGGCTGGATTAAAATAAATAACATCATTTATTCGTTCTGGCGGTATCATACTTATTAATTTTTCTGCAGTGTCACCATGAGGATCCACAAAACAAACTCCATGACCATTTCTTATATCTTGAATAGCCAAATTCTCAAGCATGTTAGTCTTACCCATACCAGTTTTACCTATGGCATATAGATGTCTCCTTCTATCATCTGTTTTGATTCCAAATGCTGTTGCTTGATTTCGAAAATTTGTTTGTGCAAATGCTGTTATTTCTGTCATATTATAATTATTTACTTTTAAAATATTTACTGATTAAGTGGTAAATTATTAGGTGCACCTCCGCGCCTAGAATCAGACCATTGTACAGCTGGTGATTCTACAGACATATCTGGTAAGTGAAATACAGTTGCCAATTCTTCTGTGCTAAAATGAAAACTATGTCCACCACTATCGTCACGATCACGATATCTCCGCAAAAGTACCCTTGCGCGATAATCCCTTCTTCTATCTACTGCTACATAGTCAGCATAAATTTTAGCACGATCAACTGGAATTAATTGATTTGTGTGATTATCTGACATTTGCTTAATTGATGTCATTATACCAGTTATATTTGCTCCTGAAAAAAAATCTTTTTTACCAATTACCAATAATCGAGCAGTTACAGAAAACATATTTTTACTCATATTTTCTTCAAGTGCTTTTAGTGTTTGTTTTTCTCCTGGAGTCAATCTAAATTCTACAGGTTGCTCATCACCACCATTAGACGACTCCAATGAAGAAAATTCCGGTGGCGTATGCCAACCCATGAGAACACCTCCAAAAACTTCTTTTATGTCATGAATTATTCGCTCAAGTAACCCTTGAGGTTTAGCTGCTTTACCCAAAAATTCATCAACAGTTCCTTTACCCCAATTTTCAAACCAACCTGGTCTATCTGCACGTATAATATATTGTAACCACATGTGTTGACCTGGTCCAAGTGTACTAATGTGCTCCAATACACTTGCCAACGGGTCAATCATTTTACCAGTCACATCTTCTTCAAAATATTTATATGTTTTTATAGGATATGCATCAGGTTTTAGTAAGGTTAATGCAAAACCTCTTATCATCCATTCTTCATTAGGAATAACTCGTGGAACCTCATAAACATAATCATCTACTTCAACAATTTCTACAGCTGGATATTGAGCATAAAGAGCGCTTTCTACATGATCACGAAAAGCCGCTGGTGTTCGTATATAAAAATGTGCAACGCCTTCAGTGCCTACAATTTCAAAACTAAAATATGGATTACCAGCCCCATGACAATACTCGGCAATCTTATTTACACCAGCATCAGTTGCTGCCAACGACTCAAAAAATGCCTCCATCACTCGTGGACTTTTTTCTAAATCTCTAGGTGGAATAATTTCAAGTAAAACATCATTTTGTTTCATTAAAAAATCAGCAATAAAGACATGGCGTCCCCACAAGCTCTTAAAAATCAACCAAAAAGTTATCGGCATGACAATAAACCACGTCGACTGAAAAGTTGCGACAATCTGTGCAAAAAAATCTAACATTAAAATTGTGTTTTTTATTTTTTAACTAGAATATAAATAAATTATACCACTAACTTGCATTAGTATCCAGTATATATTTTTTATTTAATTTTTTTGCAACTGCATTTAAATTAACTTTTACAGTTGAGGGCTGCACGTAACGCATTTCTAATACGCGCTCAATAATTTCTTCCATTGTAAGTGGTTTATCGGACTTTTCCAACACATTTTCAATCACATCTCTCACTGTACCCTTAACATGATTATCTGTACTGAGTGTATAAACACCTCGCCCAACTAAAACAAAGTTATCATCGCGGATAAGTTCATTATGCACTGTTTGTGGATGCGATTTTTTACCCTTTTTCCCAAGTCCATATGCATCTATCAATTCTGCTATTGTACGAAAGTGCATTGGTTCTTTTTTTTCTTTCATAATAAGTAACGCTTTTTCACGCACTCCTCGTGGAGAAATCTCATCCCATTCAACAATTCCCCATTTTTTAAAAGGATTTTGCTCAATTTCAGCAGATACTTCAAGGTACTTTTTTAATTGTTCATGTTCGATTGTATCATTTTTTAATTTTTCGTATAATCTTTCACTTGTATATGTTTTTTGTTTGATTTGTAATATATCTTTGACTGTATTGTGTATTTGATTCCAATTATCAATATCAAAATCAGCAAGTGCCACAACATCATTTTTTACCGGATGTTTTTTGTCACTTACAAACTTAATCTCATTCATTCCTTCAATCAAAAAACGAATAGCTCCATGCTCATCACGATTATTTCCGCCAAGAACAACAAGCTTATCAACTGTTATAATACCAGCGTTATTTTCAATATGCGTAATAATTACATCTCGAGCACTTGTAAATATGTGATCATCGTCATTTATATTGCGAACACTTCGTAATCCAGACTGCACAATTTGACGCACACGTTCCCGTGTTATACCATATTCATTACCAATTGCTTGTAGAGTCAGTGGCATTTTTTCACCAATACCAAATCTTTTTGCAATAATCTCACGCGAACGTGACGGAGATTCCGCTAAAACAGTATGAAATACTGTGGAAAACTCCACATTATTATTATTATTTGTTGCATTCATAAAAATCTTTAAAATTATCCTATAAATATATAAATTCTTTACTATCCAACTATAATACCAAAAAAACGTTTCTTTGTCAAGTCCTAATTCTTACATTCTAGTAGCTAGTAGAATACATAATAGGATTATCTACAAGATAATAATAAAGGAATTTTTAAAAGAATTTAATAGAAAATATTGTAAA
>JALWAF010000086.1:0-717 GCA_027016355.1 Candidatus Moraniibacteriota bacterium
GTCATGACCGTCCACTACATGTTTATATGAATTAACATTCTATTTATATTTAAGAATATCTATATAACACGAAAACCTCTTAATTAAAGGGTTTTTGTTTCTTTCTGTATAAAAAATACTTTAAAATAGACATTTTTGTTTACAATTATTGACAAAAGTGTTGTCATGTGCTATATTAGTATGTTGGCTAGGGTGGAACTATTATTTCTGCCAGCAGTTGGCAAAATATAGTTCTTTAAGATAAATCGGCGATATCCAATGTTGAGGTATTGCAAAAAAATAGTAGGTGTCATCAAATGATTTGATGACAAAATATTTTGTGGTAAACTCAACAAAGGAGGTTCGCCATGGGTGGTTGAAATCCACACTGCTTTGGCCTTGAACAGCCCCGCTTCTCTTTTTTGGAGAGTTGCGGGGTGCCAGGTAATCAAAGTGTCTGGATTTTAAAACTACCCACATTCTCCGGAGGGAGAAAAATGGGTCATTAATGACGTAGGGTGACTCCTGAGTAATGTTTGTTACTCAGGAGTTTTTATTTTGTACTGCTTTGAATGCAAGTTTGAAAATAGTTCTTAAAGTTTCTGCAATATCTTTGTTTTCAATGATAATACCTATTTTGTCACTGTATGAGGATAGTCTAATTTTATTAGCATAAACAGCAATATCTCCAGGTAAGGGATATTTTTTTTCATCTATTTTTATTCGTAAATTTTTTAG
>JALWAF010000086.1:727-10379 GCA_027016355.1 Candidatus Moraniibacteriota bacterium
TCTTTGGAAAAAGCAACCCACATTGTTTCATTTTTTACATCATCAAAACTAGCTTTTGCCATTCGTATCATTCCCTCTTTCCCAAGATAATACTTCACAATTGGTTTTTTTATACTTGCGCTATTTATACTATTTAATTCTTCCACAATATTTTTTAACCCTTTTTTCTTTTGTTCTAGCTCTTGTTGTTGTTTTGTTATTATGTTTTCTAATTGCGAAGGATCTTCTGGGACAAATTTTTGTTTTTTCTCTTCGTTTGTCGCGCTGACGAGTCCTATTTTCATTAGATTTTCTAGTGTAAAGTATGTAGTAGCACGATTAACCTCGGACTTTTTGGCAATTTCGCTAGCACTTCCCTCACCCAATTCTAAAACAGCAATATAAACTTTAGCCTCTTTTTCATTTAAGCCAATTTCTTCTAATTTTTTTGTAAGCATAATACTAATCTATCTGAATAATTAAGTATCTATAATTGTACCACACACTTGACAAATCGTGAAAATGATGTATAGTTGTTTATTGCTATTTAAAATTATTGGAATTTAAATAAGAAGGAGGAGGTGTTAAATGAAATATACTTCTGTGAACAACGAGCAAAATAATTTTTGTAATGGTGCACTAACTCTTGCGGATGTTGCAAGGAGACTTAGATTAGAAAAAGAGTTTCCAGAAACTTCAAAAAAAATATTACAGGAATGCAAAAAACGCTGCATTGAAGCAAGAGCAGCAAATGACGACCAACTTCTTAAAAAGTTGCTTGAAATAGAGAAGCGATATTCCAATGGCTTAATAAATAACAATAGATTAAAAATACTTTATCAAGCTAACAAATACAATAATTAATTAAGTTGCTCTCATCAGTATATATATTCTGATGAGAGCCTTTATTTTATTTATAACTTAGAAAGTTCCGACAATGTTTTGTTTACATTTTTTAACGCTTGTTCAAATTTATCTCTTTTTTCATGTGACGAAACAATGGATAGAACCTCTAAATGTTTTTGTTGTTTCTGAAGACTTTCAATAGATACTTTTTTGATATATTGACGTATAGAATCATCATCCAATACTGAATAATCTATTTTACCATCTTTACTAATCCCTATCATTGCTTTTTTACACAAATCAGGCAAATCTTCTTGTGGCACTTCTATTACAACGCGAGGTACTTGTTTTAGTGAGGATTTAGTTTCTAAAGTATTATTTGGATCGAAATAATCAATAGATGTTAAATTTCCTTTTTTTAAATCTCTATCAATAAAACTTTGTTTTTTTGATAAAACCTCCGGGTCTTTACTTATAGTAACATCAAAAGCTAATCTAGCTAAAACTTTTCCATTTTTATCATACCATGTAGCAACACCATCAGCATGATGTGTGCGATCATCAAATTCAAGTGTTTTTGTAACGGTGGCATTTTCACCAAACCATTTGCTAGCATTGGCATATTTGTCAAATAGATATTCTGCAAGCAAAGCTCGCTCGGGTGGATATCGCTTATGAAATGGTTGTTCTTCTTCAAGTTTTTTTTGTTTTTCTCGCAGTTCGTGCACTTTTTCTTTATCTGCTTCTTTTTTGTCTGGAGAGATAATCCCATCAAATTTATCCATATCGGTTAAATGTTTTGCATCCTTGCGCATTTCATAAGTTTCTCTTTCATATACTTCATGTAATTGAATTTCAGCTTCTTGTAATTGAGGAAGAAAAGGATTTGCGTATCCCCCCATTAATCGATGCATGCGAGCTTTTGTTTCTGAAGGCCCTTTTCCTCTTTTTCTTCTACGAACTGTAGGCTTTTTTGGTGATTCAGGTCGCTTTATTGTTAATGATGGCATAACATTTTCTGGCATAATATTTTATAATTAATTGATTATATATAAATTATTGCAAAATCAACTTCTTATACTAACTTCTTCTATATTTTTTCTAAAAATTTCTACAAATTCTTGCATTTTTTTATCTGAGACTGGCTTTTTGTTTTGAAATTTTGGGTCTAGGGTTGTTTCTGGGCGGAATTTTTGTAGGTATAGTTTTTCACTGCCCTCTAGAAGTTGTGCCATTTCTTTGATTATATCAGTTGTGTGTACCCCGTCAATTATTGTAGTACGAAATTCGTATGGTATACGGTTTTGTTTCAGAAATTCTATACTCTCGCCCACTTTTTTGGGATTTGCTAAATTTCCTACTAAATCCTGGTAGTTTTCTAGTATTGTTTTTACGTCCATTGCTACATAGTCTAGTAAATTTTCATTAACTAATTCCTTTAGCACATTTGGTAAGTTTCCATTTGTGTCTAACTTTACCAAAAAACCCATTTTGCGCACGCTGATTATAAAATCTTTTAAGTCTGGTTGAATTGTTGGTTCTCCACCAGAAATTACTACTCCATCTAACTTCCCTTTTCTAGTTTCTAAGAAATTTAGTACAGCTTCTTGAGGTATAAAACTAGATCTTAATTCTTTAATTTCTTCTGGAAGTACAAATTCTTTATTATGACAAAATTTACAACGCATATTGCAGCCTGGTGTAAAGATAATAGCTGCCACTTTTTCTGGGTAGTCTATCATGGTAAATTTTTGTACACCGCTTATTAGCATAAGATATTTTATAATTTAATAGGACAAGCACCAACCTTCGCTAAAGCTACGGCAAAGCAATGTAAAGGCGCTGTCCCTACGGTTTCATTATTATATATTTATCAATTTCCAGTAGAGACGCGATCTGCCTCTCCGGCAGACAGGTTAATCGCGTCTCTACCAATAAACTGGATAATTACACAAAAATTTGTCTATCTTTTTAGTCGTTATAGCTTTAACTGACTAATTACCAAATTTTTGAGTAAAATCATTATTTGCACAAACACATTCTTGAAAATGTTTACGAGAATAATGTTCTGATTTTTTACCAGTGTTAAAAAATGATACTGGACGAAAATACCCCATTACTCGTGTCCACACTTCGCAGCGTGTTCGTTCCCCCTCGTTCATTTGGATCTTTTGTGATGCCATATGTTTGTTTTTACTTAATTAATTACTTTTTTTCTTCGCCTGCCGTAGCTTTATGCGTAGGCAGGTTTGTCATTCCAAATTTAATTTCAAAATCTTAGTATTTAGATTCTGAAACAAATCTAGAATGACATATTTTTAATTTGTTAACTCAGACTTATTTATCAGCCTCTGTGCTCTCGTACCTTCCACGAAATTCACTGTCACAGCAACTTTCGCCCTTGATGCCAATCTCAGCATCACATTTTGGACAAAAATCATATTCTCCTGCAAGATATCCGTGCTTTGGACAAATTGAGAAGGTTGGTGTGATTGTAATATATGGAAGTTTATAATTTGTCAGGATTTTCTTTACTAAATTTGCACAAGATTCTCCAGAGCTAATTCTCTCACTCATATATCCATGCAACACTGTTCCACCTGTGTACATGGATTGTAATTCTGCTTGTAAGTCTAGTGCTTCAAATATATCATCAGTATATCCCACAGGTAATTGTGTTGAATTGGTATAATACGGAGCCTCTTTTGTGCCAGCTTGGATGATGTCTTCATATTGTTTTTGGTCCTCTTTAGCAAAACGATATGTTGTTCCCTCGCCAGGCGTTGCTTCCAAATTATATAAATTACCTGTTTCTTCTTGAAATTCGGACATCTTCTCTCGTATAAACTCCATTGTCTCTTTAGCAAATTTTTGTCCATATTCTGATGCAATATTTTCTTTGTCATTTGTAAAATTTCGTATTGCTTCATTTACACCATTGATACCAATTGTAGAGAAATGACTGTCTAATTTACCTAAATATCGTTTTGTGTAAGGAAATAATCCTCTATCCATCCATTTTGTTATAACAATTCGTTTCATTTCTAAAGATGCTTTTGCCAATTCCATAAGATGTGCAATTCTCTCAAAATACGCGTCTTTGTCACCTGCACAAGTTTTACCAATACGCGCCATATTTATAGTCACAACTCCGATTGAGCCGGTCATTTCAGCAGAGCCAAATAAACCGCCACCTCGTTTACGTAATTCTTTCAAGTCTAATTGCAATCTACAACACATTGAGCGAACATCGCCAGGATCTAAATCTGAATTGATAAAATTTTGAAAATAAGGAGTGCCATATTTAGCTGTCATTTCAAATAGTGGGAGCACCTTAGGGTCATTCCAATTAAAGTCTTTCGTTATGTTGTAAGTAGGGATTGGAAATGTGAAGGTGCGTCCTTTTGAGTCTCCTGCCATCATTACTTCTATAAATGCTTTGTTCACGATATCCATTTCTTTTTGCAATTCACCAAAAGTGTGTGAGAATGGTTCACCGCCTAACAGCAATGTTTTTTCTTTTAAATCATCTGGGCACACCCAATCAAGTGTAATATTTGTAAAAGGTGTTTGTGTTCCCCATCTGGATGGAATATTTAGATTAAAAACAAATGATTGTATATTTTGATACACATATTTGTATAGTGTGTCAGAAATATATTTTTCTTTAGCGTCTTCTGTTTCAAATTTGATGTCGTATTGCTCTATGTCATTACGAATTTCTAGTTCCTTCTTTTTAACAAATGGGGCCATGTATGTATCAAAACTTGAAAATGCTTGGGCTCCTGCCCATTCGTTTTGGAGAGTTCCCAAGAAATTAACCATTTGTGATACGGCACTTGTTAAGTGTTTTGGTGGATTTGACTCTACTTTATTTGACACGCCATTAAAACCTTCTTCAAGAAGTGCCCTAAGACTCCAGCCAGCACAATATCCACTAAACATGTCTAAATCATGGATATGTATATCTGCATTGCGATGTGCCTCGCCAATCGCCTTTGGATAGATGTGTGAAAGCCAATAATTTGCTGTCACCTTCCCTGCTGTATTTAGTATCATGCCACCAAGTGAATATCCTTGATTTGAATTAGCATTAACACGCCAGTCAAGTTGATCAAGATATTCGCTAATTGTTGCATCCACATCAACCATAACATTACGATCTTCTCGAGCCTCTATACGCTTTTGTCGATATAAAATATAGTCTTTAGCAATTTGTGGATAGTCATGATATATCAGAGAAGCCTCTACGGCATCCTGCACTTGTTCGACTGAAGGTATTTTATCACCATATTCTTTGGAAAGTTCCTTTTCAGCATGGGATGCAATTTTATTTACATTAATTTTTTTTGTTGATTTTGAGGCTGTGACAGCTTTTTGGATAGCATTTTGTATTTTTTTCTTATCAAAATCTACAATTGTTCCATTTCTTTTTTTAATTTTGTGTATGGCCATATTTATTTCGTGAATTTACTACTAATGTCTTTTAAAGAAGGTCTGCAAAACTCCAAATTAGCAGAATTTTCAAAATTTAGTCGAAAATCATTTTCTCTTGAAATGCTTTATAAGTATAAGGCTTTTCAAGAAAAATGATTTGCAGACATTCCTTAAATATTATTCTTTTAATCAAAAAACAATGTTGATGGAAAAAGAAAAAGTAAGAAATTTTTTGATTCTTACCCCTTACTAATTTATAGTATAAACTGCTTTTGAATATTGTGCAACACCATTATATCCACACACCGCTCATACATACTATATATTGTGGTTTTTGAGAACTAAATACCACAACTAGATATTTTAAGTGTATACACAATAGTTAAAAAAATAAATCAATTAATTTTTCTAAGAAATATCTTTATTTAATAGTGTATAAGTCACACTATTAAAAGTTAAATCAGCTGATAAGTTATGCTTCTCTATCAAGGTACAGGTAGTATTTGAAAAATAATATTGTGCGACATAAATGTTCCACGTGGAACATTAAATAATAAAAATAATTTAAACTATTAAAATAATACAAATATGTTCCACGTGGAACACTAAAGTAATAAATTTTGATGAAAAAACAGATCAAAAGTCGCATAGTTGTTCCACGTGGAACAATTTGTTGTAAAAAAGATGTGATTTTAGTTGAATTAATTAAATATGTTCCACGTGGAACATTAAAATAGTAAGAATTACATCAAGCTATTAAAATAATACGATAATGTTCCACGTGGAACATTAAAATAACAAGCTTTGATATAAGAAGGGCTTAAAAATTATGTGATTGTTCCACGTGGAACAATTTATTATAATAAAAGATACTATTTTAGTTAAATTAATTAAATATGTTCCACGTGGAACATTAAAATAATAAACTTTAGTATAATGCAGAGTAAGTGTCAGAGAATTGTTCCACGTGGAACATTAATCTCCTGTAAAAGTTAAATAGTAGGGGAATGTGGAAAAAATGTTCCACGTGGAACATTATTAAATAAGTAATAATAAAAGCAAGAAAGCTTATAACTTGACAAATCATATATAATATGGTATAATACAAGCACGTCGCACAGTGTCTATGAGAGTGAATACTTTTCAAATTAAATATGATATCTTACCGGTTGTAAAAAGGGGGATAACGTGCTATATTTACATAGTTTCTGAGAAAGACTTTGTAATAAAAATTTTCTCCTTGTAGTTCAATGGATAGAACAAATCCCTCCTAAGGATTAGATGTAGGTTCGACTCCTGCCAAGGAGACAAAATAATTAAATTTTATCTTCAGAATATTATATATTACTAAATGTAAAAATATGAGCGAAAGAATGCGAAAAGTAAATTCTGTTATAAAACGAGAAGTATCAGAATTAATTACAAAAAATATTGATTTTAAGCCAAATGTTTTTGTAACAATTTCAAAGGTTGACACAACAAATGATTTGCGATATACTCGTATATTCGTTCGAGTATTTCCGTATATGAATATTGATTATGCAATGAAGACGCTTGAGCATGAAAGAGTTGCTATACAAAAAATATTGCACAAACAACTTCATCTAAAAATCTTACCAAAAATGTCATTTATACATGATAAAACTGGTGATGATGTTGATGAGATAGAACAATTGTTGCAAGAGTAGAACTGTATGGCATATGTTGGGATTTATAGAGGATGTTTATATAATAGTATGTCAGAAAGTATGTCAGAAAAACAACAATTTCTAAAAGAATTTAATACCTTCAATTATATTTTGCAAAGTGCTAAAAATATTTTTATTATTGGGCATTCAAATCCAGATCCTGATGCAGTGGGCAGTGTAGTTGCATTATCTCAATTTATACAAAAATATTTCACAGCAAAAGTAACTATTGGGTGTTATGATCCATTTCCTGAATCACTCAAACAAATTATGCCAGAAAATGAATTTAGTAATCCTGAGGATTTGGATTTAACACAATTTGATGTTGTTATTGGTTGTGATAGTGTTGATAGGGGCTTTAATCGAGTTATTAAAAACATTTCAGATTCATGTGTTACAGTGATTATTGATCATCATCATGATACTGTGACTAAAGCTGATCTTTTTATGAATGATGCCAATTATTCATCAACATGTGAAATTTTGTATAATTTTTTTGCTTTTACACATAAAAAAATAAATAAAGAAATAGCTACCGCGCTATTAGCTGGAATAATTTTTGATACAGGGACATTTCAGCATGCAAATACTTCGTCAGAAACGTTAGCAGTAGCAGCAAACCTTATAAAACACGGTGCGTCTATTGCAAAAATTAACTTAGCATTATTTTCTAATCGTAATATAGAGACACTAAATTTGTGGGGCAGGGTATTGGAGCGGGTACGTTTTTTCAAAGAAACAGGACTTGCAGTTGCTGTTATTACTAAAGAAGATGGAGCGGTAAATTCTGGAGAAATATCTAATATCGCATCCATGTTATCCACTGTACCTAGTGTAAAAGTTGCTATGGTTGTTTACCAAGTTGATGACAACCATGTAAAAGGAAGTTTTAGAACAGAAAAATATAATAATATAGATGTATCGGCAATTGCACATACACTTGGAGGAGGAGGACATAAACTTGCAAGCGGTTTTTCAATTCCAGGTCGCATAGTAACAACAAATGATGGTGGCTGGAAAATACAATAATTATTAATGCGTTGACGTAAATTGAAAATTTTGATATTCTGAGAGTTGTATTGGTCGTGTGGCCGAGCGGTTAGGCAAGGGTCTGCAAAACCCTGTACCCCGGTTCAAGTCCGGGCGCGACCTCAGAATTATGATATAATAATTGTAGTAATATGCCCGGGTGGTGGAATTGGTAGACACGAGGGACTTAAAATCCCTTGGATGAATAATCCGTGCGAGTTCAAGTCTCGCCTCGGGCACAGGAGTAAAAAATAAAAAGATAGAAATAAAAATACTTTATGTAAAAGTATTTTTATTTTATACAAGTGTTCGTTAACATAAATTTAAATAGGAGAGGGACAATGAATATCAAATTAACAAAGTGGTTAAGAGAGGCAGAAATTAATATTGATGAGATTATTAAAATATTACAAGACAACAAACCCCTTAGAAGCATGGAAGTGTTTCGTAAATTAAAAAAAATAGATACAAGCATGGATTGTAAATTTGCACAATTTTCTAAGCTTTTGTGTGGTGTATTACCGCAAAAGAGAGTGGTGGAGGTAATATCTACATCAGATGGTGTGTTTTATACGGCTAATAAGCATAAAAAATAAACCATATAAGGAAAAAAGGGGATTTAATGAATACTGTGATAGAATTTGTTTTAAATTTATGCACAATTATAGGCGCAATAGTATTGTTAAGTATAGTTTTTGTTCCAATAAGTTACCTTTTGTATCGTTATATTACCTCCGTGAAATGTCCCGAATGTGGACATAATAAGTTTTGGATAATGGTGGGAGGTCCATATAAATGTAAAAAATGTGGATGGCAACGTACTGAGGAGTGGATAAATAAAAATCCAAATACTCAAATCAAAGGTAAATGGTGGAATACATATTGGGATTAAACAAAAAACACTATTTTCAAAAATGAAAATAGTGTTTTTCTTTTTTCTCTTTTATCCAACTACATAAGCAATTAGGTTTCTTCGTCCAAATGCAAATGCTTCGGTTTTTGTTTCCATGTAAATATCAAAGTGATTTCCTTTTATTGCTCCACCACGATCTTCACATACATAGTCACCCATTCCTTCAATATGAATTTTAGTACCAAGTTTATAATTACGAGGACATGCAAGTGTATGGTTTTTCTTTACCATTTTACCGCTTGCAGTGATTCCATCACTTTTACCACATTCATCTGCCGCGGCTGTATAAGCCGAAGCGTTGATTGTAAATTTTTCAGGAATTGGTTCTGTATACTGTGCTTTTTTGTAAGTACCATTTGCAATACCACAAACGATACCTCCATTTTCAATATTAGTATAATTATTTTTATTTTTAATAGTATTTGTAGTGTTATTTGTTGCGTTTACTGCAGTTGCTGTAAAAATGCTTATAATTGCTATAAATACAATATATCTCATTAATGAGAATAAATTTTTAACATGCCTACAATACTTCACAAAAGCTTTTCTTGTAGTTAGCATGGCTGACACTACACAAAAGTGTCTTTTCAGGTCAACATACTACTATAGCATATATCTATTATTTTGTCAAGAGCTCGTTATACCTCATAAAGAATGTTACCGAAGCTCTAGTGCATATCTCATAAATAGTGTTACCATAGCTAGTTAATTTTTAAGTCATATTTTAGCTATGAAAACACAAGTAAATCCATTTAATAAC
>JALWAF010000087.1:0-653 GCA_027016355.1 Candidatus Moraniibacteriota bacterium
CTATAATTACAAAAATAATGAAAAATGAGATAATAATAATTGCTGCTATTGGGAAGAATAATGAGTTAGGAAAAAATAATGACTTGATATGGAAAATTCCAGGTGATTTAAAACGGTTTAAAACATTGACACAAGGTCATCCTATTATTATGGGATACAAAACATTTGAATCATTGGGGTCACGTGCATTACCAGGACGGACAAATATTGTTATGGCACTTACAGAAACGCCTGGTGGAGATGTGGCTGTAGCGCGTTCACTCGATGAGGCTATTGTCATGGCTAAAAAGGCACCTGGAAATGATAAAATATTTATTATTGGAGGTGGCACTATTTATAAACTATTTTTACCATTGGCAGATACGCTCAACCTAACAGTTGTAGATAAAACAGACGATAAAGCCGATGTATTTTTTCCAGAATTTGATGAAGATGATTTTGATGAAATATCACGTGAAGAAAAAGAAGTTGATGGATTAAAATTTGCATTTGTTGTAAGTCAAAAGAAACGTAAGTATTAAAAGACAATAGATATATGAAAAATTTTTTGATCAAAGCTGTAATATATATTATTATTTTTATAATTATATTGGCGTTTTTGTGGCAGTTTTTATTGGATGAATCTTTATTTAGTATTTTGATGGGAAATTAAG
>JALWAF010000087.1:663-10267 GCA_027016355.1 Candidatus Moraniibacteriota bacterium
TATTGATGCTCAATGAAGAGTATTGGGAAAAAATAATGCTAGAGGAAAAAAGAGTATCTTTGGGGTATATGAAAATAGCAGTACTTGTGAGTGGAGGTGTGGATAGTTCTGTCGCACTTCATTTACTAAAAAATAAAGGATATGATGTAGAAGCATTTTATCTCAAGATTTGGCTTGAAGATGATATGTCTTTTTTGGGTGAGTGTCCTTGGGAAGAGGATTTGTTCTATGTAAAAAAAGTTTGTGCTCAGTGTGATGTGAAATTAAATGTTGTGCCACTGCAAAAAGAGTATTATGAGCATGTTGTGAATTATACAATTGATGCAGTAAAAAAAGGGTTAACACCAAATCCTGATATGCTTTGTAATAGAGAGGTAAAATTTGGTGCTTTTTATGATAAATATGGAAAAGACTTTGATAAAATCGCAACAGGGCATTATGCTCAAATTGAAGAATTAAATGATGGTAGTGTAAAGCTCAAACGTGCTCCAGATCCAGTGAAAGATCAAACATATTTTTTGGCCATGATGCGTCAGAAGCAACTCCAAAAAGCAATGTTTCCTATAGGACAAATGAAAAAAAGTGAAGTACGTGAGTATGCACTGAACAATAAACTTGCTACGGCGAAGCGTAAAGATTCTCAGGGAATTTGTTTTTTGGGCAAAATTTCATTTGCTGATTTTGTTAAAGAACATTTGGGTGTACAAAAAGGAAAATTTATAGAAAAAGAAACAGGTAAAGAACTTGGAGAGCATGATGGTTTTTATTTTTATACAATTGGTCAACGAAGAGGTATTGATATAAATGGTGGTCCGTGGTATGTGTGTGACAAAGACGTTGCAAAAAATATTATCTATCTTACACATGGCTATGCAGGCGAGGATCAGAGGCGAGATACATTTGATGTGCGGGATATAAATTGGATTAATGATATCCCCACAAAAAAAGAATTACAGATAAAGTTGCGACATGGAGAAAAATTTTATAATTGCAAAATAAATATAGAAAATACAAATAAAGCACATATTGTACTTAGTGCAAAAGACCCTGGTATAACTCCAGGTCAATATGCAGTATTTTATGATGGTGAGTATTGTCTGGGTGGGGGAGTTATTATTTGATTTATAAAGCAATCATACTGTCATTATTTAACTTGTGTGATATAATATGCGCATGACATATCAAGTAAAAATGGAACAATTTGAAGGTCCATTGGATCTTCTTTTAGATTTGATAGAAAGTGAAAAAGTAGATATTACACGTGTATCACTTGCAAATATTACTGATGAATATTTAAATTACATCAATAATCGTGAAGACATTTCTTTGTATAACCTTACGGATTTTTTGTCAGTTGCTGCAAAGTTGATTTTGTTGAAATCTCATGCTTTACTACCTCTACTTCAGTTAGATGATGATGAGGAAGAAGATTTAGAAGAATTAGAGCGACAATTATCTGCTTTGAAAGTTTTTAAAGATCATAATGAAGCTTTTAATAAATTATTTGAACAGGCAAAGAGCTCTTATGGCAATAAAGGTGTATGGGGTCAAAGTGCACATTTCTGCCCCCCAGAGGGCATAACAGTTGATGATGTGAGAGCTTCATTTTTGTCTTCGCTTCATACAATTCCACGTATGGAAGAAATGGAAGAAAAGATTGTAAGTGATGTAATTTCATTGGAACGTCGTATTGTACAGATTCAGCGTAGCGTGGAAGAACGGGCAACAACTGTTTTTTCTGATATTACGGCAAATGCAAAAGATAAATCTGAAGTTGTTGTATCATTTCTTGCCTTACTAGAATTGGTTAAACAGCAAATTATTATAGCAAAACAATCCGGAGTTTTTGACGATATTGAATTAAGTAATAAGTAAAATCATAAATTTTATTATATGGAAGAAAAAAAACAAAATATTGTAGCGATTTTGGAATCAGTGTTGTTTATGTATGGAAGAGAAATGTCTTTTTCACGAATTGGTGAATTACTTGGTTTATCTGAGAATGAAGTGAAAGACGTTATTGATAGGTTACAAAAGGAATATGAAACACGAAAAAATTGTGGTTTGCATATTATTGTGCAAGATGAACAAGTGCAGATGGTAACACATCCCGGTTCAGCAACAGTTATTGAACAAATGACAAAAAAGGAGCTGGAGGGACCACTGACACCTGTTGCAAGTGAAGTGTTGGCAATTATTGCATATCGTGGACCAATTAATAAAATTGATATTGAGGCAATCCGTGGTGTAAATTGTTCTTTTACTTTGCGAAATTTATTGCGACGAGGGCTTATTGAGAGAATTGTAAGTGATGACAGTAGACATTTACAACAATATAAAACCACAAATAATTTTTTGCGTGTACTGGGTATTGATTCTGTAGATGAATTGCCAGAATATGAAGAACTTTCTCATGATAAGCGAATTGATGCAATTTTATACAATGAACAAAATAACAATGAATCTTAATGGTTGAAAAAATTACTACAAAACAACGCACAACACTTGTAACATATCCGATTGCTGTTTTTGTATTTTTTGCTTTTTTGGTAGGTGTGAGTATTTTCTTGAATTACGTAGAAAGCAAGCCTAAACAAAATGAGATAAATGAAAATGTAAATATACAAATAAATACAAGTCAAAAAGAAAAACAATTAAAAACGGTTTTGTCAAAACAAGGTGATTCACTAACTAGAGCCACTTATCAACCAATTAAAAAAGAAGATTTTTCAGATTTAACCTTAGAAAATGCGCATGCAGCAATTGTGCTTGATGTAGATTCGGGGACAATTCTGTGGGAAAAAAATGCAACAGAAAAAAGAGCAATTGCGTCAATTACTAAATTAGTAACAGCCATGATAGTTATTGATCGTGTGCGTAATTTAAATGAAGTAGTTACGATTCCAGAATCTGTCTTGAGCATTGAAGGTACAACTGTGGGATGTCCGACATCTGTAATTTGCAATAGTGAACCATTTCATGCAAATGAAAAAGTATATTTAAAAGACGTTCTTCGCTCTATGCTTATGTTTAGTGATAATGATGCAGCAACAGTTTTGGCAATTCATATTTCAGGAAGTGAAGAAGAATTTGCAAAATTAATGAATGCACGGATGAAAGAAATTGGCGCTGGTAATACACATTTTTGTCGTCCTTCAGGTTTGGAATTTGATGAAGATGTTGAATCTTGTTATTCCAGTGCATATGATATCGCACGTGTAATGGCACACTTACTTAGATATGATAAATATGATGTATTGTGGGATATGATGCGTACAAAAGAAGCAACATTTAAATCAGTCGATGGAACAATTGAACATGAATTAAAAAATACAGACAGACTTATCGGCGAGTTGCCAAACCTAGTAGGAGCAAAAACAGGATTTACGCCCAGAGCAGGATATTGTCTGGCACTTGCCACATCTGATACAAGCGGTAAGCATAAAATAGTTTCAGTAGTACTGGATGATTATCATCGCTTTGATGATGTACAAAAAATGAGCGCATGGGCATTTGAAAATTATACTTGGCAGTAAATAGTTTAAAACATGTAATTCAGACAAAGCCATTCGACTTTAATGAGTTGGGTGGTTTTTTGTTTTTTGTGTTATAATAATGTACATGTATATAGGAGTTAATGAAATTTGCGGATCGCCAGAAATTATTAATGTTTTAAAAGTGATGCTTACGGGCATGATTGCTTTTATGGTTGCGTTTTTAATTACCCCGATTTGGACACATTTTTTATATAAATATAAGCTTGGTATCAAAATCAAAAATAATGGAGTGCAGGGCGATAAATTGCAATTTGTAAACACGCTCCATGCTGACAAATCAGGAACACCAACAATGGGAGGTGTAATTGTGTGGGTTAGTGTGTTTTTGTTTATCTTAGCTTCGCATTATATCTTTCCACTTATTGCCAATTTGATGAATACTGAATTTTTGGCAAGATTAGATTTTTTGTCTAGAAAACAAACATGGTTGCCATTATTTGCGTTGGTAGCTATGGGAGTATTGGGATTATTTGATGATGTTATGAGTGTGCGGGGTTGGGGTAGTAATAAGGGTGGTGGTATGAGGTTTGCTGCTAGGTTTTGGTGGCTTTTTGCAATTGCGGCATTAGGAGCTTGGTGGTTTTATGCAAAATTGGGCTGGGACATGATACATGTTCCAGGAGTTGGGGATTTTGGCATAGGTTTATGGTATATCCCACTTTTTATTGGTGTAATTCTTTTTACTGCGTTTTCATCTAATGAGACGGACGGACTTGATGGACTTAATGCTGGCGTGCTCATGATGGCGTTTTCAGCTTTTACGGTCATTGCTTTTTCGCAAAACAAAGTTAATCTTGCTGCATTTTGTTTAGCTATTTCTGGAGCATTGCTAGCTTTTTTATGGTTTAATGTTTATCCGGCACGATTTTTTATGGGAGACACTGGGGCAATTAGTTTAGGAGCCACTCTTGGTGTTGTAGCTATGCTTACAAATTCTGTGTTCACACTTTTTATAATTGTTTTTATATATGTCTTGGAGTCAGGTAGCGCACTTATACAAATGACATCAAAAAAGTTTTTCAAAAGAAAAATATTTCTTGCAGCGCCTATTCATCATCACTTTGAAGCTATGGGTTGGCCAGAGCCAAAAGTCACAATGCGAGCTTGGATTTTTACGGCAGTTATGGTAGTACTCGGACTTATCATTGGACTTATTGGTATGGGATAATATAGATTTTAATTTTTAATTTTAAAATATTAAAAATGAATGATACAAAAATAAAAAAAATACAAGATGTAAATATTTTTGGGAAAAAAGTTATTGTCAGAGTTGATTTTAATGTTTTACTCAATAGTGATAACAATGTTAAATCAACATACAAAATTTCTGCTGCAAAAGATACTATTGATTATTTAATCGAAAATGGAGCTAGTCATGTAGCACTTCTTACGCATTTTGGTCGTCCAGATGGTAAGGTTGATGAAAGATATTCTGTCAAAAATATAACTGATGATATTGCTCAGATATTTGAGCGAGAAGTGGTATTTATTTCAGATTGTGTAGGACCTAAAATTGTTGAGATGATGAATAATTCAGCACAAAGTAAATTATTTTTGTTAGAAAATGTTCGTTTTTATAAAGAAGAAAAAGAAGACAAAAAAACTTTTGCCGCAAAATTATGTGCACCATTTGATATCTATGTAAATGAAGCATTTGGAGTTTCACATAGGAAACATGCGTCAGTGCATGCTATCACGAGATGTATCCCATCATATGCAGGACTGTGGTTGCAAAAAGAAGTGAATAATTTAAAACGTGTGAAATATGAGCCAATACATCCAGCTGTTGCAATAATAGGCGGAGCTAAGATTGACACAAAAATTCCAATGATAGAAGAGTTCTCTCAAAAATATGATACAGTTTTGGTAGGTGGTAGAACAGCAGTAGAAGCAAAAGAACGAAATATGAAATTTGGTGATAATGTTATTTTTCCAATTGATTTTGAATATAAATATTATGATATTGGTCCAGGGACAATTGAGAATTTTTGTAATGCAATAAAAAATGCAAAAACAATTGTGTGGAATGGACCAATGGGGTGGATTGAGAAAGAAGAGTATAAAAAAGGTACACTTGCTCTTATTGAAGAAATTGCAAATAATACAGAAGCTTTTAGTCTTATCGGTGGAGGTGAGAGTGCACAAATGGTAGATGAGAGTGGTTTTTTGGAAAAAATTTCATTTTTATCAACAGGTGGCGGAGCGATGCTGGCTTATTTGGGAGGTGAAGAAATGCCTGGCATTGATGTGCTTTTGTGTAAAGGAGATAAATGTTGATAAGTATGATATAATTAGTTTTAGTAAATAAAAATAAAAAAAATATGGCAAAAATAAAAAAGATAATTGCACGTGAGATACTTGATTCACGAGGTAATCCAACAATTGAAGCGGAACTTCATCTTGATAATGGTATTAAATCATGGTCACAGGTACCCAGCGGTGCTTCAACTGGTGAATTTGAAGCATTGGAGTTGAGGGATAATGATAAAAATCGTTATGGAGGAAAAGGTGTTTTAAAAGCGATTGAAAACGTTAATGGAGAAATACAGAGGGCTGTTGTCGGTATGAAGGTAACAGATCAACAAGCCATTGATGATAAAATGATAGAGCTTGACGGTACTCAAAACAAGGAACGACTTGGAGCTAATGCAATTTTGGCAGTGTCTCTTGCAACTTGTCGTGCAGGGGCAATTAGTACCAAAAAACCATTATATGAACATATAGCTTATTTGCATGGCACAAAAGAAGTGGCTTTACCAATTCCGATGTTTAATATTGTCAATGGAGGTCAGCATGCAGATAGTGGACTTGCAATTCAAGAATATAAAATTGTACCACAGGGCATTAACTCATTTGCCGAGCAATATCGTGCTGGTGCAGAGATTTTTCACGCACTTAAAAAGAATCTTGCTGAGAAAAAATTGGCAACTTCAGTTGGAGATGAAGGAGGATTTGCACCACGACTAGAAAGTAATGTAGCACCATTTGAAGTTATTGAAGCAGCTACAAAATCTGCGGGATATAAAATGGGTGAGCAAATTAGTATTGCAATTGATGCGGCAGCAAATTATTTTTATCATAAAGATTGCGGGCATTATGCATTTGAACTTGAGGACAAAGCATTTACAGTCCCAGAACTTTTGGATGAGTATCAAAAGTGGGTTGATAATCATTATATTATGAGTATTGAGGATGGACTTAGTGAGTATGATTGGGAAGGATGGCATACAATGTATGAAAAATTTGATGAGCAGATTATGCTTATCGGAGATGATTTGTTGGTTACAAATGCTAAAAGACTTCAACAAGCAATTGATGAAAAATCGTGTAATTCAGTACTCATTAAACCAAACCAAATTGGCACAGTGAGTGAAACATTGGCATTTGTAAAATTGGCACAAGACAATGATATGAAAACGATTGTATCACACAGAAGCGGTGAGACAATTGATGATTTTATAGCTGATTTGTCAGTTGGCGTTGCATCTGACTTTATAAAAACAGGATCATTGTCCCGAGGGGAGCGTTTATGTAAATACAATAGACTATTAACAATATCTGAGACAGTAAAGTAATATGAAAACACCACAAAAAAAAGTGCTTTGTATTGGGAGTATGGGAAAAGATATTTTTTTCCCGGTGACTTCTGGTGCAGTGATTAACTCTAAAGAAGGTGAAGATGAAATAAAACAATTTTGTTTTCGCTATGGAGGAAAGGTGCATGTAGAGAATCGTTTTAGTGCGCTCGGGGGTTGTGCATGTAATGTTTCTATTGGTTTGGCTAGGTTGGGAATTGATGTTACAGCATTTGGAAATATTGGTGATGATCACGATGGGGAATGGATTAGAAAAATATTGGGTAGCGAGCATGTAGATGTTAGTAAAATAAATGTAATTCAAAAAAGTAATTCAGATATGTCGGTTATTATTGTTGATGCAAATACTGGAGAACGTACAATATTTGTTAATCGAGATGTTGGTGAAAAATTAGTAATTAAAACAGATGATATTAGTGGATTTGATTGGTGTTTTGTGGGATCTTTGTATGGGAAGGATATTAAAAAGAACATGCAAGTAATTCACGATGCATTATCAAATACAAAACTTAAGTTAGCCTACAACCCTGGTGGTAAGAATATTAAACAGGATGAAGATGTTGTTTTGGATTTAATTCATCATGCAAGTATTGTTTTTGTAAATAAAACAGAAGCGCGTGAAATTGTGTCAAAGTTTAATTTAGCGTATACTGAAAAAGAATTATCAAACGAACAACATCTACTAGCTACATTAAGAAAGCATATGCAAGACCCTGAAGCAATTGTTGTTGTAACAGATGGTCGTCGTGGTGCGTGGGTGTATAATGATAATAATGTGTATCATACAAATACACTTGATAAACCTGTACATGATGCAACTGGTGCTGGTGATGCGTTTGCAAGTGGTTTTTTTGCAGCTGTTTTGTATGGGTTATCGTTGGATAAATGTATTGGATGGGGTAGTGTAAATGGTGATAGTGTTGTTGATTATTATGGTGCACAAAAAGGATTACAAACATGTGGTATAATTCAAAGCAGGACAAAGTTGTTTGTCGTAGAAAATAAAAAGAACAAATAATGAGTTTTTTCAACAGATTTAAAAAAGAACACAATAGTACAAAACACTATCTGGCACTTGATATTGGTACAGAGATGGTGAAGTCTTTGGTGTTCAAATTGGATAAAGAGGATAAAAAAGGTATTGTAGTAGGAGTTGGAAGACAAAAGCAAAAGAGAGGTAATATGCAAAGCGGTGCAATTTCTGATATAAATGGCGTGATTGAAGCATGCAATCAAGCGATTAGTGAAGCAAAACAAATGGCTGGCATAGAAGAGGTGTCGCATGCTGTTATGGGAGTTGCTGGTGAGTTAGTGAAAGGCACAACAACAACAGTACATTATGAAAGAGCAAATCCAGCAGAACGTATTGATTTACCTGAACTTAAAGACATTATTGCGCGAGTACAATGGAAAGCACTAGAGAGAATTAAAGAACAAATGGAATGGGAATTGGGGCGTAGTATAGATGTAAAGCTGATTAATGCAGCTGTTGTAGATGTAAGGATTGATGGATATAGAGTTACAAATCCGCTTAATTTTCAAGGGAAGAGTTTATCAATTAGTGTATTTAATGCATATGCACCCTTGATGCACCTGGGTGCAGTTGATATGATTGCAGAAGAGTTAAATCTTAATCTCATGCAAGTTTCTGCTGAACCTTATGCTGTATCAGCATCTGTTGGATATGAAGATATTTTGGATTTTAGTGGTATATTTATTGACATTGGAGGAGGTACTACAGATATTGCGGTTGTGCGTAATGGAGGGCTTGAAGGAACAAAAATGTTTGCTTTGGGAGGACGTGCTTTTACAAAGAGATTGTCACAAGCGTTAAGAGTGCCATTTGATGAGGCTGAAGTACTTAAAATGAAATATTCATATGGCAAATTACCTCAAAATGTTTCAGAACAGTTTTCAAAAGTACTTTTGCAAGATAGTAAAGTATGGCTTGGAGGTGTTGAGCTATCACTCATGGAGTTTGCTGAAAAAGATTTATTACCATCGAATATATATTTGTGTGGTGGTGGCAGTGCTCTTCCTGAGATTGGAAATGTACTTATGGATGAAAAATGGACAAAACAATTGCCATTTACTAAAGTACCAAGTGTAAATTTTTTACAACCAAAAGATGTTATTAATGTTATTGATCAAACAAATGAATTAACTAATCCGCAAGATGTGACACCTATGGCATTGGCAAATTTAATTGTAGAAATGTCAACAAAGGAAAAGACAATATCACAAATCTTACATCGCGCAATGCGAGATGTTCAGAAATAATATTAGCTTATGACAAATCAACAAAAAATATATATTGATGTCGATGAAGAAATTACTACTGTAATTGATCGTATTCATCGTACAAATGGAAATGATATTGCACTTATTGTACCTCAGCATGCTTTACTTTTACAAAGTGTTGTAAATTTAAAGTTACTTGCACAAGAAGCA
>JALWAF010000088.1 GCA_027016355.1 Candidatus Moraniibacteriota bacterium
ATATCTTTACGTGCAGCTTCTTGACTATGTTTCATTAATTTACGTTTTTTTCCATTTTCATCATATTTACATAATTTCCATTGCTTGTGAGCATAACTACTGCTATCACCATCATCAGCAATACCAGCTTTTTTAAGTGCCTTTTCACATTTTTTTCTTTCATCTGATCGGAAAAAAGGTTCTTCTACAATTTTCTCTAATTTCATAAGTGCTCCATCAGAAGTAAATTTACCATATTTTTCCCAATCTTTTCGCGTCAGAGTAATTGGTCCAGTGATTTCTAATACATCTTCCAAAAGTGAAGCATTCATAGCAAACACACCATCAAAATCAGCGTTATTACCAGCTAGTTCATAAAAATGTTTTGCATCCTCTACATTTTGAGGAAAATGGGGTGAATAATTACTATCTCTAAATTTCATTTTTTTAGTATCACTAAGATATTTTTGCAGACTAAGCGGAAGCAATCTATCTGATTTATAGGTACTATCCAAAACATTAGAATCTTCAACTTTATGAGAAATAATTTCACCATTTTTGATTTCAATAACTGCATATTGACCCAAAAATCCACCTCCGGGACGTAATTCCAAATTATTTTGCAATAATATCAAATAACGACGAGTCACATCATCTTGAGCTAAAATTGCATTTGCAATATCTTGAATTACACCAAACTGTTGTCTGGTACTTTCATCCAATTTGTCGAACTTAAGTACTTTATCTACATTTTGAATCGTTTTTTGCAAAACAGCGCCCCTATGACTATTCACATACCAAAATATTCCTCCACCAATAAGGACAATAACTCCAATAATTATTATTATTTTTTTCATATATTATTTTTTATTATTAATATTGATAACATATCCACATTTATATTATAAAATTTATTTATGTTGTTCATACTTACCACTCAATGATTCATCCCATAATTTCATCATTGGATCTGCAAAATTTGGTTTCGCTTCTTCATCCAATGGCATATCTTTATTAATATAATGCAAAATACTATATCCACCAAGTCTCTTGGTATATTTTTTTTCTAATTTTTTGGCATCCATCTTGCGTGCTTTTTCCTCAGAAATCTGTTTACCTGTACCTTTGCGATAATACCTAACAGCTCCTTCTTTACCTACTCCTTCTGGTCGTCTACCCGTTACCATATAATTTTTTGATGACACCTCTTCATATGGTTCAAATTGTGTGTCTGGTAATGATTCCAATTCTCGCGATATAAACGCATTCCACAGCGGTGCCGCAACTTTTGACCCAATACTACCCGGGCGCATAAGCGTGCCATCATTATTCCCTACCCATACACCCACAGCGATTTCAGGGGTATATCCGATAGTAAGTGCATCACGATAATCTTGTGTTGTTCCTGTTTTTGCTGCCACATTTTTACCTGGAATATATACTGGTGCATTCGGACCAAAAACATAAGTTCTTGCCTTATTATCTGATAAGATACTATTTATTTTTCTAGCAATTTCTTTATCAATTACCTGTTCTGGTTTTTGGGTTTTTCCAATATCTTTTCCTGTTGCATCAGTTACTTTATAAACGCCATGCACTGGTACGCGTACTCCGTCGTTTGCAAATACTGCAAAAGCTCCAACATGTTCTAATAACTTAACTTCACCTCCACCCAACACAAGTGACAACCCAAATCTATTACGGTCTGTTAACGTTGTAAATCCTAAAGTTTCTGCAAAATCAATTGCATTATCAATTCCAGTTAAATATAACATCTTGACTGCCGGCACATTTAATGAACCTTGGAGTGCCTTTCTCACAGTAACAAGTCCATGATGTTTTCCATCAAAATTTTGAGGAATATAATCTCTCCCGCTACCATCTTTACCAAAATTTGTCGCAACATCATAGAGTAACGTTTCTGGTTGATAGCCTTTATCAAAACCTGCAGCATACACAATTGGCTTAAAGGATGAGCCTGGTTGTCGAGGTCTAAGTGCCACATTCACTTCACCATCATTTTCTTTATCAAAATAATCCAAACTTCCTACCATCGCCAACACTTCTCCAGTACTAGGTTTTATTGCCACAAGCGCTGCATTTGATGCTCCAAACGCTGATAATTTTTTACCATAAGCACTAACATCTTCTTCTGCACGTTTTTGCATATCATAATCAAGTGTTGTATAAATTTTCAAACCACCTCGACGCAACACATCATCGCCATACATTTTTTCTAACTGTTCTTTTACATAAAAAACAAAATGGGGTGCATCAATATCTTCATGAAATTCTTTAATTTTAGCAAGCGTATCTGTATTCAAAGCTTTTTCAATTTCCGCACTGTCATATAACCCTAAACTACCAAGCCGTTTGATTATACTTTTTTGTCTCATCTTTAACTTTTCAGTGTTATTGCCATATGGTGAATAATAAGTTGTAGCCTTAGGCAATGAAGCTAACAATGCCGCTTCATCAAGAGTTAAATCCTTTGCATCTTTCCCAAAAAATACTGTCGCTGCTGCTTGTGCTCCATATGCATTTGAGCCATATGGCACTTCATTAAGATAAAAATCTAAAATTTCATCTTTAGTATAATATCGCTCCATTTTAATTGCCAACACGATTTCTGTAAATTTTCTTTTTATTGTTTTTTCTCGTGAAAGAAAAGTATTTCTAACCAATTGTTGTGTAATTGTACTACCACCTTGTGCTGCACTTCCTGCAATAAAATTCTTTTGCATAGCACGAATAATCCCTAAAGGATCAATTCCTTTGTGTTTATAAAAGTTATCATCTTCAGCTGCAATTGTTGCACTACGTAAATAATCTGGAATTTCGTCATGTGAAATCACTTTACGATTTTCTTCTCCATGTATTTTATATAACTCATGTTCTCCTGTCCTGTCATAAATAGTAGATGTTTCATAAATTGCCCTATGTGTTAATGCCGCCGGATTTACAGACGTATAATATGTATAAAGAAAAATAGTAAAAAAAGCAATTCCTGTAATAATACTCAGGTCAAATAAACTTTTAACTAAAACGCTCAAAAAAAGTTTAGTGTAGCACCATACACCTTTTTTTTCTTCATTCTTTTTCTTATTATTATTTTTCTTCTTTTTCTTTCCCATATAAATATCTACTTTATAATTTCCTTATATATTTTTTCTAATTCTTTACCATTTTTTTGCCAGCCAAATTTTTCTATGTCTTTATATGCATTTTGTCTACATAATTGTAAAAAATCCCTATTTTCATAAAACTTTTTGATTGCGCCTGTTAACGAATGCGCATCAATTACTTTCAAAAATTGTGCACTACTATCAGAAAGATATTTGTGATTTGTCGGACGATCCGCACAAATAATGCCAAGTCCTGTTGCCATGTACTGTAATATTTTCCCACTAGCTTGTTTAACTCCAGCATCTTTTGGATCAATGCCCACATCACCCAATCTATTTACCTCTGCTAATGAAAAATAATTAAGCGGTGATACAATCGTTACATTTTCTGCAATATTTCTATCTATTACATATTGACGTACCCATTCAGCTGGAAATCCACCAATGACAAAATGAATATCTTTTATATCTTGTAATACAAATGGGATTGACTCTAAGATATAATTAATGCCTTTATTCTCAATCAACGCTCCTGTATACACTACTACAAATCTGTTTTTTGGAATACCATACTTCTTGCGTAATTTTACAATATCTTCATCATTTAACTGCTCCAAAATATTTGCGCCATCAGATAAAAGTATAACTTCTTTATCATCACGTGCATTTTGAATTACTTCCATGTTCTCTTCACCACTGACTACAGCCTTGTCTCCCATGCCACTAATCCATTTTTCCAATACTCGAAAAATTGAACCAATTGGTGGCACTCCTAAATATCCATGTGAACGCATCTCGCCCACCAAGCTCCCATGAAAGTCTGATACAAGTGGCCTACGACGCATAAAAAATATTATTTGCATCAACCTTCCAATAAGCACACCTTCATGTAAATGAGCATGCAAAATATCGGGCTTCCAAGTGCGTATCATATTAAATGACTTCACAATTAGAAAAATATTGAGTAGTATCTTCTGCCAATCTGGCCCAGCTTCTGTTTTTTTGTACCAAAAAAGCCACCGACGAATACGGCGTACATCAATATTCGTTTTTATATAATCACCAATATCATCACCATTGTGATATGTTACAATCATGATGTTATGCCCCAATTGTTCTAATGCGCGAGCCTCCTCTAATATACGAATGTGTGTCCCACGATGCGAAAAAAAAGGCGTCGGTGCAATCATTAAAATCTTCACAAAACCGACTATTTAAGTAATTTCTACACTAAAAGTAACATACTTTTATATTTTTGACAAAAAATTTATATCCCTAAATATTTTGACTCTAAAAATATACAAAATAAAAATAATATACAAAATAAAAGAAAGGAGATAAACTGTCCAAATTTTTTTGAAACAATGATAGCAATTATGCCAGCTATCAAAATTGATGGCATAATATATACTATATTCTCAACTTTACTAGGCATTGCTAACATTGATAATGCTAAGCCAATACAAAATACAATTATTGCCTTCCATGTTCCGATTTTATCCAATAGAAAAAAAGAAATAGCTCCAATAATAATGACTATTATCATTATTAACCCATTTGACATCAAAAATAAATGTTCACACCACAATTTATCGACAATGCCATTTGCGCCAAGAAGACAATCTTCTTTAAAAGTTAACTCCTCAAACTGATAATATCCTTCATTCATATTTTTATATTACACTAAAAATCACATTTTAATTATCCATATCTGCAACTGTAAACTGTATTGTTTCACCTCTAGTTACATTTCCTTTTATTAATTTTTTTGCAAGTGCATCTGCTATACTATCATCTATATAATGAATAAGTGAACGAGCTCCAAAAACTGGATCAAATCCTTTTTTGACCACTTCTTGTGCAACTTCCTCATCAAAAATAACTGTGATATGTTGCTCATCTTCCATTCTTTTAGAAAATTTATCCAACAACATACGTGCAACATCTAAAACATGATCGTCATTTAATGGATGGAAGATGATAACATCATCAAAGCGATTGAGCATTTCTGGACGAAATGCACCACTATCTATAATAGTATCTATAACTTTCTTTTTCATTACATCATCTTTGATTCCATCTTTAATCATCTTTTTAATTGTAATTGCTGCTGCATTTGAAGTTGCAATGATTATCATTGTTGTAAAATTAACCTTTTTCCCAAATGCATCATGTAAAAATCCTTCATCCAAAACTTGCAAAAATATATCCAATACACGTGGATTTGCTTTTTCAATTTCATCAAGTAATAATAATCCATAAGGATTTTCCTTAACTGCGGTTGTAAGTATCCCCTGTTGATTCAACTCCCTGGAACCAATAAGTTTATCCAATGCACTATCGCCTTGAAATTCGCTCATATCTAATCGCACAATTTTATCTCGTGCTCCAAAATACTGCTCTGCTAATACTTTTGCCATTTCTGTTTTACCTACACCCGTAGGACCCAAGAACAAAAAGCTTCCTGCAGGTTTATTTGAACGTGCCATACCTGAACGCATCCTCCTGACAGCTGCAGCTACTGTTTGCACTGCATAATCTTGTCCGACAATATATTTATGAAATGATTCTTCTAAAGATAATAATTTATCAGATTCACCTTCTTGCATTTGTCCAACTGGAACACCTGTTTTTTCACGTATAAAATCATCTACAGTTTGTGCTGTAATAAATCCCGTTCCATGGTTTTGCCATGATATAAAAACTTCCATAGCTAAATCAATTGCACGTGCTGGAAGTGGTGCTGTATTTGTATATTTTTCAGAATCAATAATAATCTGTCGCAATGCTTGAAACGTAAAAGGAGTATGATCATTACCATAAAATTTGGTAAATAATACCTTCATAGCATTTTCTTCATTTAACTCTTGCACTGCTACAACATCAAAGTGACGCATAAGCACACGATTTTCATTAATACTATCATAAAAATCATCTCCAGTTGTTACAGCTATCATGCGAAATGTTTCAAGTGACGCGTATTGATCAATAATTGCACTAAAAGAAAATCCTTGACTACTCTCTGTATGCATGTATTTTTCAAAATTATCGACTACCAAAATTATATTACCCGCGTAAGCCGCTTCATGAAACAAATTATTAATTACTAACTCGGCATCTCCTCCTTCACTACGAACTTGTGCCATAATAGCAGCAAAATCACACTTAAGAATTCTCATATGTTGCATGAAATTATCTGCAAAATATCCACCACGAATTCTTCTGGCTAATTCATGTATTATCATATGCCTTCCAGTGCCAGCTTCACCTGTGAGTATAACAGAATTTTCACTTGGTCGAGCTAAAATTATTTCAATCAGATGCATTTCTTGATTAAAGCCAAAAAATTGTGCCTGTGCATAATTACTATTATCAAAACGTGTAAGATCATCTGCATATTTATCTAAAGTAACAGTGTATCCAAAATGCCAATTTAATCCTATCGGACGTTTTTGCAAAAACTTTTTTGCAGAAAAAATTCGTGCGTTTTCTTCACGTCTTTCTTGTTGTTCTATCTCCCACGCAATAATTTTTTCAAATTCTTCTATTGTAATGTCTTGCTTTGTCAAAAAATCTGTAAACATTTTAAAATCTGTTAAAACCTCTTGCGGGATTTCACTTTTATTAATACCAATTCTTTCATATACACGATAAAACCATTTCTGCTCATGTAATTCCATGATATCCATCTGTACATAAGGTTTGTGTCCACTAATACGAAAAATTCTATACGCAAAAAGTATAACACCTACCATAATCATAAAAATAGCTACAGCAATTACCCAATAAGGAGTAAACAGCAATACAAAACACAAAATCAAAAATACTGGAACGGTAACATACATAAGCAGAATAATGCCGCCGAACACTCCCACACAAATCCATACAACAATAGCAAACAAAATTACCACCGTACGAACAATAGCACCTACAATACGTGCAAAAAAATTCCATAATATTTTTTGTACTGACTTTACAAGACTAAAACCACGCCAATTTTTAAAAGATATATCTCTGTGCCACGGAGAAATAAGCGTACGTAAAAGCAAACTAACAGAAAAATATTTTGGTATAAAAATCACAAGACGTTTCCATATTGCAAAAAACTCCTTCAAACCATCTCTAATATACCACCTTAAAAAACTTTTTTTATCCATAATATTTTTTATAATTTTCCTATTTTATAAAACAATAACTTCAGCATCACGCTTTGTCTTTGCAACACGTACGATTTTGAATTCACGAAGTAACATAAAAATGAAACGTGTACAAAGTCCAGATATTATGCGCACAATAGAAGCAAGTGAAAAAATTATAAGAAAAAATACAATTGTAACCACAGCAACCTTATTTTCATGCAAAAACACATTTTGCGTCATGATTTTATTAACCTGAGTTGATATAATTTCTGAAAAAATATCAACCACCATTTCCCTTCCATCCAAACCATGTCCAACCATTTCTGACATATTTGTACGCATTTGCTCTAGTACCTGAGTATTAGCATTATCTTTTATTTTATCAATATTAAGACCTGTCTGTCCCACCCATCTTACAAGCATGCCTTTTTCATCATCATTTATGTGTGGATTTTGAGCATTATCTTGAATCTGTTCTTGTTTATACACATTTTCCATCATAAACTTCAAAAATTCATCGACAGTCATTGTATTTATTGAGACATTTTCTACACTACTTTTTTTGATAATATAATCTATAATCATATTCGATGTGCCCACATAACGTCCAGCATCAAATACAATTTCTGTATTATCTTTGATAAAAAAATAGTATTGACTTGTCACCGCAATCACCAAAGCAAGACTAATATATGCTATTCCACTGTGCACAATTACAGACATATCAATTTTAAGTGTATTAAAAAGTGTGGCACGCATCGCGTACAATCCCTTTACCGCAACAAGTATCGCGATAACTACGATAATTATATGCCATACAATCGGTGTAAATACGATACTTGGCAAAAATGCAATTATCACAATCGGAACAATCAACTTCTTCCTGCCAACTATTACAGCAAAAAGTGAAAGAAATGTTTCAAAAACAATGGCACAAACCATAGCAGAAACCCAAGGATTCATAATTGCGATACCCTCGATTGAACGCGCAATGCACAAAAAAAATAACGCACCAAAAAAAGTAACCAGAAACACCATTACTAAATCTAGTCCACGGACCTTACGCTTTTTCTTACTTATTTGCTCATCCATTATTTTTTATTTCTATTTTCGTCACCCTCTCATTATAACACACTTCTATAAAGCTAGATTTCTCGCACATCCAATAAACTAATTTCATGAAATTTTACAGCACAATTATCAAATTCTATAATCAATTCTGGGTTTATATCTCTTTTGTAAGCATTTAGATTAAAATCAATATTTTTATATTTTGCACGAAAGTCTTTTAATGTGCCACTAATTACAAATTCTGCATGTTCCAATCCATTTTTATACATATTATTTTCCTTTGGTGCTAAAACCTCAATTCCACTAATTTTAAATCTATTATAAACCAATGGTTGTTCAAACCGACCAACTAATATATTTCTCCCACCAAATTCTTTATCGCTATATACTTTAAAAAATGATAGCAATTCTTTTTTGATTTCTTCATACTTTAAAATACTATCTGTGCGATATGCAATATGATCCAATTCTACGAGATCATCCAAGGATACACCAACAGTTTTCAAATTATCAAAAATTTTGTCCAAAAAAGATTCATAATCACCAATAATAGATTCAATATTCATATTTTTATATTCAAATTTAGTTTAGAAGACTACATTACTATTTTATCATATATCAGATTAACGCCAAAGTAACGAGTTTAACATTAGAGTTTAAATTTCATTAAATTATTTAACAATATACTTGTCATATAAATATAAAGTGCTATACTTAAGTCCATAAAAATATTCCTAAATTTTAAAATAGTAAAGGAGGATATTAAAATGGAATTTTATTTATTTAATTGTCGTCCCTTAAAAATGGTATCTAATAATACTAATATACTAGGTTCTGTCGCAATCTATACAGCATTTCAACCAAAGCATCATGTTTGTTGTGACATTATCATTTTTTTCTCTAATGACAAAAAAATAGGTACACAATGCACCATGATTGAGGAAACTCCTCAATTGCTTGATCCTGAACTTGATATTGATATACTAGAAATGTTTAATTTATATATTGAAGAAAATGAATTTCAAAAAGTATGTCTAACAGAAAATATATCAAAAAATATTATTGATAATGCCATGCCGATGGAAGATCAACTAGTTACACATTGATAAATTTCATTTATCCACAAATTGTGATTAAACTCATGGAGGAAAGTTATGTCAGAAACTCAAAATATAGCACTAGAACCAAATATTATTAATACAATCCGTCGAAAATTAGAAATGGAATGGCCAGGTGAATCTATTTATTTTTTTGATAGAAACAATCAACCAAATAATGATGGATGGAGGGCTATTGAATTATGGTCAAGGCGTAATGCTATTCCCGACAAAACATTTTGTTGTATCATATGTGAACTTAATCACTCGCACACACTATGCCCTGGATGTAACATGCCAGCAATTATTGATTGAATTATATTGATTGAATTAATTCAAATGTCCAATAGGAAATTTCCTATTGGACATTTATTTTTTATACACTATTTCACATAACACAAAAACCACAACTTATTTGTTGTGGTTTTTGTAAAATAGTATCTCAAAAAGACTAACTATTTTTTATCATCTTCTTTTTTCTCTTCACTATCAGTAGATTTATTATCCTCCTTTTCATCTGATTCTTCTACTTCTGCTTCTTTTGGACCATCTTCTTTTTTGTCCTCGGAACTTGCAGCAGCTTGTGCCTCTTGAGCTGCTTTGTAAAGTTTTTCACCAATCGTCTGAGCTGCCGTTGAAAGCTCTTCTGTTGCTTTTTTAATCTTTTCGCTATCAGCTTTTTCGTCTTTTAAGTCTTCTTTTGGTGCTTCTAGTTTTTCTTCAACTGGTTTTTTTTCATCATCTGTAAGTTTATCACCAGCATCCTTAATAGCCTTCTCAGTCGTAAATACAAGTGTGTCT